>DATLQX010000305.1:0-9988 GCA_035534995.1 Chloroflexota bacterium
CAGGACGCCGCTGTTGGAACCAGTGATGAAGCAGGTGGTTGTGGTGGGACAGTTGATGCCGTTCAGGTATTGGATGGTACCGGAGGGTTGGCTGGTCCAGGTTGTGCCTCCGTCGCTGGTGGTCAAGTAGGTGCCGTTCCAGCCGACGACGAAGCAGGAGGTGGTACTCGGGCAACTGATACCCCTCAGAGTCTGCGTAGTCCCCGAGGGCTGGCTGTTCCAGGTTGCGCCCCCGTCGCTTGTCGCCAGGATGAGGCCGGGGTCACCGACCACGAAGCAGGTGGTCGTGCTCGGGCAACTGATCCAGGCCAGGTAATTCGTGGTCCCGGTGGGCTGGCTGGTCCAGGTACTGCCGCCGTTGCTGGTAGCCAGGATCGTGCCGCTGGTGCCCACGGCGAAACAGGTGGTCGTGCTTGGGCAACTGACCGACCACAGATTACTGGGAGTGCCGGAGGATTGAGCGGTCCAGGTAGCGCCTCCGTCACTGGTGGCCTCGATAGCGTCCGAGATTCCGACCGCGAAACAGATGACGGTGCTCGGACAACTTATCGCGGCCGCGCCGTTGGTGGCGGCGGCCCGGCTGGTCCACGTGGCGCCCCCGTCGTTGGTGACCAGGAAGGCACGCGCAAGGTCTTCCACGGCTACGCAGGTGCTGATGCTCGGGCAACTGATGCCGGATAGCTGTTGAGTGGTACCGGAGGGCAGGCTGGTCCAGGTGGCGCCGCCGTTTCTCGTGGCCAGTATGGTGCCGCCGGTGCCCACGGCGAAACAGGTGCTGCTACTCGGGCAACTGATGCTGCCCAGGGTTGCCGTGCTGGTAGGCGACGCGGTCGCGGTGTTGGTCGGGGTAGTGGTCGACGGTATCAAGGTGGCGGTAGGCGTGCTGGTCAGGGTATCGGTTGGTGTATAGGTGTTGCTGGGAGTGGCCGTGGCCGTGCTGGTGCTGGTCGCGGTGGCGCTTGGTGGGATCGGAGTGTTGGTGGTGGTGTCCGTGGGGGTGCTGGTCGCGGTCGGACTATTGCTCGGCGTGCTCGTGGCGGTCGCGCTGTCGGTGGGCGTGCTGGACGCGGTCGGGCTAGTGCTTGGTGTATTGGTCGCGGTGGCCGTGTTGGTCGGAGTCGCGGTATCGGTCGGGGTCATCGTAGTGGGCGTGGCGGGCGGATTGTAGGCCAGGACGTTGTTGAGGGTGCTGGCGACCTGGTCATGGCTGGGGGCGGTCAGGTAATACTGGTTGCGGTTCGTGGTGGTAATCCAGGCGTTGCTCCCGTCGCTGGAGATCAGGTTCGAGCCGGGGCCGACCTCGTTCATTACCGGATCGGCGGCGCCCAGGATGGCATGATAGGCCGTCGTGAGATCCCAACTGTAGTCGTAGTTACAGGGGACGCTGTGCGTATAGATCGTATACGAGGCGAGGACCGGGCTGGTCGCGGGCGCCGTATGGCAGAGGTTGTCGCCGGTCCCGATATCTTGCCCCAACTCGTAGCCGCTGTAGACCACCTTGGTGGGCCAGTTGTTCGCCACATTGATCGCGGCATTGGGGTCGCCGCGGAAATTATGCTCCGCCAGTCCCCCAGACGCGGGATAGGATGGATACCCACCGCCCGTGGCCACCAGCATTTTGACCTTTTTGGCAATCAGGTCATGGCCGCTGAGCGGGCTGTAGCCGTCGGGCGGCGAGTTGAGCAATTCGGACAAACGGCCCTCGAAGCCGATCTCGACGATCACCACGCTCCCATCGGGCTGGGCGGCCAGGGTCTGGCGGTAGACCTGGAGGGCCGATGGAGGCGGCGCGGTCTGTGAGTAGTTGAAGGTCTTGGGGAAATTGTTCGAGCAAGGATAGATATAGTCAGGCAGCGCGCTATGGTCGGTGGTGATGGGCAGCGTGGCTCCAATGGGCACATTATTGCCATAGTAGGTGTCGATAGCGTCCACGCAGCCGGCAGTATAGATGCTGGCGGTGGAGGTTACCTCGGCGTTGACCACCACCCCAACCAGCTTGGCCTGTCCTTGATTGGCCAGGGTGTTTACCACGGCAAGGGCGCCGACGTCATCTACATCCGTGTACATGTCGGTGTCCACAATGATATTGGGGACAGTGGGAGGGCTGCTTGCCCGCGCGCCCGGCAGGGAGGGCGCGGTCCATGGTAAGGAGATCGCGATGACCGCCAGGAGGACCAGTACAGCCGCCTGAAGGGTTGTACCGAGGTTTGGTCGTTTCACCGTAGGGGCGCCTTATCTCAGGCCAGAAGATCAATGTAGTAAGCTCCCACGCCAGCATACCATGATCGCAGCGTGCTTCACAGGGGGTGTGAATGCACCCCCCGCCGTCCGAAAATAGTTGATGGATCCGGCGCTTGAATGCGCAGGGAACCAACAACGGGCCGGATATCTCCGGTTCAACGCAGTCCAACCCGGCTTGAGCCGGAAAAGATCCTGCCATCCGCTTTTAAGCGGAGGACCGCATCATCACCGGCCACGTGCCACGGGGTAGACAATGGTCCAGACCGCCATGCGTTTCCTGGCTGCCGTGATCACGCGCACCGGCAGGCCCCTGGCCGCCAGAGAGCGTGGCGGCGGGGTGATGGCTGCCGGCAGTCCGAAGCGCAATTCGATGGCGCCGTGCTTGCCGGGGATGCCCAGTCTGTCGGGTCCGTGCCTGGGTCGTGGCTCAACCGCGAACGTGACCCGTGCCTTTCGTGCAGCCGCCACACCGCACGGCTGATTGGTGATGACCGTCGCCTGGACCTTGCCCAGTTTGGCCCTGACGGGCAGATCGAAGACCAGCATGGCCAGACCATCAGGCGGCAGGCTGAAACCATAATCCACCGTTTTGTGGAAGCCCTTCCCCCTGAGCACGGCGCCCTGCTCGCTCGTGGTGAACACGGTCGCCGAGGTAGGGAATGCGGGCTCGCCAAAGTGAACGATCAGCCTGGCGCCCGGTTTTGCCGCGAGAAAGAGCGCCTCGCTGCCGGTGCGGGAGACCGTAGTATGCGCCGGTGCCAGGCTTAGCGAGCAGCGCGATAGCCTCGCCTTGCTCCCTGCCGCCTTGGCCGCGGTGGGCGTCGGGCTCGGAGGGTGGTGAGGTGTGGGGGAGGGGACGGCAACCGTCGCCGTTGCCGTCTTGGTGTCCGTGGCTGTAGGGGTGCTGGTTGGGGTCGCGGTGAACGTCGGTGCTCCGGTGCTCGTCGCCGTTGCCGTCGGGGTGGCCGTGTTGGTGCTGGTTGGCGTCGCGGTGAAGGTCGGCGTTACCGTGTTGGTGTTCGTGGGAGTGCTGGCCGTGGTCGCGGTGGGCGCCGGCGCCGAGAGGGCCAGGAGGGGTAGGATGGTGAGATTGGCGCCCTTGAGGGAGGTCACCGGACCGCCCTCGATCAACTGGGCCTGGGCGTCACCCGCGCCCGTGACGCTAAAGATCGCGTTTGGGCTGGGGATGAAGGGGCCGCTGCCGCCGGCACTGATCAACGTCGGCAGCAGATCATAGGTCGATGATCCACCGTTGCCCGCGGGGGCGCCGTTGAATACACTTATTGGCCAGGAGCGGCTGCCATCCGGATTGGTCCACTGGCCCACCAGCAGTACCGTCCCTGGGGGAGGAACGCCGTAGGTGGTAACCACCGTACCATGCACACGAGTGGGAATCTCCATCCCGAGTCGTGGGGCGGTGGTCTGTTGGAAGGGTTGACCGGCGAGGTCGGTCTGAGCGACACCATCCAGTATCGGCTCATAATAGTAGGCAGTACCGGCGGCCAGCCCGGGCAGGGTAAATCGGAACACCGTACTATGCACCGAGGGTTGTGGAGCATTCGCCGCCACATCGCGATCATCCAGCGCCGTGAGATTCAGGTTTGACGCGGAAGTCCCATAACGCACCGCGGCACTGTGCTCGGCGGCGCTGGTGAGAGTAACGGCAAAGCCGGTATCGCTCAGGTCCGTAACCTGGGGGTCGCCGACCCCAGGGCTTCGCGCTCCCATCCGCGACGCTGCTTGAAATGGAGGCGCTGGCATGCCGGCCGCCCCAGCCGGTAGCACCGGGCAGAGGATTGGCACGAGGAGGTACGCAGCCACAAGTATCGCGGGAAGGCTGCCGCGGTGCTTCTTCACCATGATACTTCTCTCCAAACGATAGGAAGAGCGGATTGAACCGTCCAATGCGGCCACGATACAGGGGAGCGAGAATGTAGATAGAAGGTTCCGCGTACCTTCGCCAGCGTACCACGTCGCGCCGCCGATGGGATGGGGTGCAATTACACCCCCTTGATCGCGGATCGAATGGGTGGTAGACAGGTAGCCATCATTTGACTACACTAGCTAGACCACACACGGGTGTGGGGCAAGGAACGGGCCCGCGCTGATGCAGGCCCCAAGCAAACACACGAGGAGGTGTGTGATGCATCCTACTTCCCTCCGCGGGGGCATGATGGTCCAGGCGGGCGTCTATCGCGAAATGCATAGCGGACGTCTGGTCTACGTGGGGACACCCACGACCCTGCCCGGCCAATCGAACTCGGAAACCTACGTGCAGGTTCCGAGCGCGGCGCTGCTGAGCCATCAGCCGTCGCATCTCCATCGGCAGACGAAGCCCATTACGGGTCCGACCGTTCGCTGACTGGAAGGCCCAAAGCCGGCGCCGTGGGTAGGTGGCAACACCGTCCCCGGCGCCGGCTTCGCTTTTGGTCGCCTGTTAGGCGGGCGAGCCGGTCAGCAGGGACCGGCGGGTGGTGACTCGCTCAAGTGCCTGCCTATCGACCTCCACCCCAATCCCAGGCTGTTGCCGCACGTCCATGGTGCCACGTTCGCTCAGGACAAAGCTGGGACCGGCGATGTCCTCGTGGAAATAGCGGGCGCTGGCCGAAATGTCGCTGGGCAGCCGGAAATTGGGGAGACTGGCGAGCTGGATATTGGTGGCCCGCCCAATGTTGGTTTCCAGCATGCCGCCGCACCACACCGGCACGTCGGCCGCCTGGCAAATGTCATGGATCTGCTTGCTCCGCAACAAGCCTCCCACCCGGCCTGGCTTGATGTTGATGATCCGGCAACTGCCCAGGGCGAGGGCATGGCGCGCGTCATCGGGGGTGCGGATCGCCTCGTCGAGGCAGATCGCCGTCTTCAGTTCCCGTTGCAGGGTGGCATGGTCCACGATATCGTCGTCCGCCAGCGGCTGCTCGATCATCAGCAGATTGAAGGCATCCAGCTGCCGTAAGTGTTCCGTATCGGCCAGGGTGTAGGCAGAGTTGGCGTCGACGCTGAGGAGCATGTCGGGAAACTGCTCCCGCACGGCGGCCACGAAGGGAATATCGCGGCCCGGCGCGATCTTGAGCTTGATCCGCTGATACCCCTGATCGATATGCCGCCGCGCCACCTCCACCAGTTTCTCCGGACTGGCCTGGATCCCCAGGCTGACCCCACTGGGGGTTTCGGCGCGAGTGCCGCCGAGAAGGGCGTTCAGCGGTTTCCCGGCGGCGCGGGCCGCGGCATCCCACAGGGCTTGCTCCACGGCCGCGATGGCCATGCGGTGCCCACGGATCCGGGCCAGCCGCTTCCATAGATCCTCGGCTCCGCTCACCTCCTGGCCCAGGATGGCCGGGCTCACGTAGTCCGTGATCACCTGCCAGGCAGTCCCCACCGTCTCGTAGGAATACCAGGGGCCTTCGCCCGCCACGCATTCACCCCAGCCCTCGGCCCCTTCACCGGCCAGGCGGACGATAATACACGGGCGCGTATACTCGGTCCCGAAGCTGGTGGTGAACGGATTGACCAGGGGCATGGCCAGCTGAAAAAGTTCCAGTTCCTCAATTCTCATCCGTGTGTCTCTCCTTCAGAGCGTCGCCTACGCGACATAACGATCCCATGATAATCGGCCAGCCAGATACTCATCCGCTGGACCCACGAGATAATAGCAGCGAGCGGACAGGATCTCGTCCGGCGCGCGCAGGGCATGGACCACCGCGTATCCCTGGGCGAACAGAGGAAGAAAGAGCTCGCGCAACCCCAGGCGCCAGGCGCGCGCGGCCTCGAGATCGGCGCCTTTTAGCGCCTGGAAACTGGCGGGCGCCTCGATCAGGGCGAGGGGTGCGTCGGTGCGTGATCGCACGTCCTCCAGGCTCGGATAGGGGTTGGGGCCGCCCCGCGCCGTGGTCCGGGTGAGCAGCGGGATGCCGCCGGCCAGCAGCGCGGCGGGGCTGGGCGTGGCCGTACGGCCGGCAAGCCGATCGACCACACTGGGGTGGCGAATATGCCAGGAGATGGTGAACCGGTCGGTCTCCAAACCCTGATTCAGCCCATCCTGGCCGATGCCATAGAGGTTTGGCGAATATTCCCGAACGACCCCGCCCAGGCGGGCGATATTGAGGCGGGCGTTCCGGGTCTCCAGGGGGTCGAAGGTCCAGACCACCAGGTCGAGGCTCTGGGCCAGCACGTAGTCACGTTGCCGGCGTTTCAGATGAAATCCCACGTCGCGGCCCCGCCAGTCCGCCAACACCCCGAGCAGATGGGAGCAATGGATGACCTTCCCTTCCTTGAGCCCAGGGAAGCCCAGAAGGATGCCGATCATCTTCCCGGCCGCGTCGCGGGCCGCCAACAGCAGGCCGCCATAGCGGAGATGAGTGACCAGGGCGTGGGCCGGCATGGTTTCCAACCGCTCCCCCGGCCACACTGCCTGGTCGATGGCTTGCCACTCCTCGACCTCGGCCAACGACGTGACTTCGCCAATGGTGAACTCGCCGCCATTGATGCGGCTGGCGGGAATAGATTGCGCGAGCGAATGTTCCATGCCATACAGTGTAGCGTACCGGGGAAGGGGATCGTGGGGAACGCGGCACCGCGCTACGGGTGTGCCTCGCGTTGGTGGACGTTGAGGCCACGGATTCATGAAGATTCCACCGTGGCATTGGTAGAGATCGTGACTGTGCCGCCGGTTGGTGTCATACTCACGAACGCGAGGCAAACCTCCGACCCTAACGAGCGCGCAGGGCCGCTCCCAGGGGCCCTGGCAGCAGGGTGGGCGCCGCGACCTCGGCCCCCATGGTGGCGATCACCGCGGCGGGAAGGCTGGCCGTACTCGGGTAGAGCGCGTAGCGGCACGACCAGACGGGATTGAACTTTTTGTTGAAGCGATAGAGGGAGCGGAGGGGCAAATAGCGGGCTCCCTCGAAGATGGCGGCTCGGGCGGCACGTATAGCGGCGCCCTCACCCTCCGGACATTCCTTGTCCGACAGGGCCGCGAAGTTGAGGCTAATTCCCGTATAGCCCGCATCGCGACAATGCTCGGCCGCGTGGATAATCATTGCCTCGGTCAAGCCATTGGGCGCCTCATGGATCCGCCGCATGTGATCGAGGGAGAGCGCGCGCGCGGCGGGGACAGGCGCCAGGGTGATGAAACCGAGCAAGCGGGGCGGATAGTCCCGATCACCGGGGCTCACCGCCATCACCACCTGATGGTCACGGTCGCTGGCGGTGGGCAGGGGGCCGCTGGTCATGGAGAAGCCCTGGGACACCCCTCCATGCGAGCGCAGCCAGTCGCGTGAAACCGCCTCGCACTGCTCGACCAGCCTATGATCCAGCTCGGCCATGGTCCCGATGACCATGTCGATGCCCTGATTGGCGATCACGCGCGCGGCCCGCCGTACCCGCTTCGGCAACTGCCCGACCTCGAACTCCGGAAGGGCGATCACTGCCTCCTCGCCCAGCTTGGTGGCCCGCATCCCCTCGGCTCGGTAGGCGCGCATGGCGTCGGCGGAGGCGCCGACCACGCAGGGGGTGATCCCGTTGGCGGCGAACACGTCAAGGGTAAAGCGGATCAACGGGCGGAGCCGCTCGGGAGAGCAGACCGGATCACCGCCCAGGAGGGCCACGCCGCCGCGCATCTCATAGGAGATGAAACCCTGCCCGGTCGGATCAAAGATGTAGGCGCGGCCCTGCCGCAGATGGAAATAGCAGAGAGAATCCCTCCCATGGCGGGCCACCAGGGCGGCGGCGTGCGCGCGTTCGTCCGGTGAGGCCGGCGGCACGGGTATGAGCGGGCGGAGCACGCGCACCACCACATACATGATCGCCACTACCAGCAGCGCGTGCAGGGAATGCTGAAACCAGATTCCCTGGGCGCCGCGATACCGCACGGTCGGAGAATCTACCCAAAGGCCGAGGAATCCGGCCAGGGGAAAGGGAACGGGGCGAGAACCGCTCCAGGTCACCAGCACTACCACCTGGCTCCGCAGCAGAAAGGCGCCGACTTCGGCATACAAGAGGCTCAGACCGACCATCCAGGCGGCGCGGGAAAGGGTCGCGCGCCACGAAATCGGCAGCGCCCCGACCACGAAGTCGGCGCGGGCCCGCCAGAGCAGCCAGGCCACGACGAGGCAAAAGCCGGCTTCCTCGAAGTCCAGGCCCTTGAGCAGATTGACGGCCGCCGAGAGGAGCAACACGGCGATCGCCAGTTTGGCCCCCCGGCGATGGCGACGGGCCAGTGAGCGGGCCAGCATCAAGGCGCACAGGCCGGCGATCACGGTGGCGGTCTGGCTAAAGCGGATGGTTTGATTCCCCACCAGTTCTTGCAGCAGGTGGACGCGATCGCTCAGGGCGGGGGTAAGGGCGGAGCCGAGATCGAGCAAGCCCACCGCGGCGACCAGGAACGCCAGCAGGCGCGGGGTGATTCCGGCTTTCCGACCGTTAGATGCCAACATTCCGGGGCCTGGTCCATTTCGTGACAGACGTTTTATCCGCGCCGGACCCGGCGAACCCGGCTTCCGGCAAGAATCAGTCTAACGGGTTGGAGGGAAGTGATCTAGGGGGGACTTTCGGTTCGGACGATCATACACTTGAGCTTCGCATAAGAGTGATTATGCGAAGCTCAGTCGGATCGCTCTATGGAGGTGTCCGCGAATCCGGTCGCGGGTGCCGGCCCCGCCAGATGCATCTCCAGCGCTCTGGAACATTCTGGCGGGAGGCTACCAGAACGTACCGTCACCGAGGAGGAGGTAGAGGATGGGACCAACTCCCCAGATAATGCCGACCAAAATCCACAGTCCCTTTTTCACGAAGCCCAGATCGCCGCGCCGAAGGACGCTGATCCACATCAGCACCATGGCAATCGGGTGCAGAAACACTGAGAGGAGGATCTCGATCAGGAGCTTCATGGCGACTGATCGGGACGCCGAATGATCCCAAGGCGGCGGCCCAGTTCATAAAAATTGATGGAGTAGCCCCAGCCAAGCATCTTGGGGGTAAACACCCGGCGGTCGTTCGGATTCCAACTCCGTTCCTTGATCCGCGCCATGCTCGGCGAACGCCAATCGTAGGGGATGCCAAGAAATCGCTTTGGTTTATCGTCCTTCATCATGCACCTCGCAGATCTCGGGAGGAGCGGCGCCACTACCTCATCTTCAATACGCCGCTGCCGCCAGTATAGTCCAATCGGCAACAACCGGGATAAGTCGAACGATGGAGAGCCAGGGGAAGCCAATCCAAGGCCGGAAACGTTTGGCGGTGGGCAAGCCGGCGCCTCCGCGCTATCCTTCGGTTGAGCGATCTTGGTTGAATCACGAAGGAACGGAGGGGCGGAATCACCCGGAGTTCCGCTTCGCGTCCGTCACTCACTGCTTCATCCCTCATGCCGCGCCCAGGGATGTCATCCGTGCCTTCCGTGCCTCCGGGATTCAAGTTCGACAAAGGGAAAGAAGAATCTTCTATGAGCGTGCGCGCCATGGTCCTGCTCGGTGACGGAAGCCCGCCCGAACCACGGGAGTTCGCCGATCCGATCCTTGAAAACGGCTCGGTCCTCCTGGAGACCCTGGCCTCCGAGGTGTGCGGCACCGATGTCCATCTCCAGCACGGTAGGCTTTCCGGCGTCCCCTACCCGATCATCCCCGGTCACGTCAGCGTGGGTCGGGTGCGGGAAACCCGAGGAGTGGCGCGGGACGTCGAGGGCGACGAGATCCTTCCGGGCGAGGTGGTCACCTTCCTGGATGTCCATCGCACCTGCGGACGCTGCTGGTAT
>DATLQX010000306.1:0-2921 GCA_035534995.1 Chloroflexota bacterium
CCGGCGAGATAGGTGATCGCCGTCCCCGCGTGCCCGTGAGCCGCCGCCGCCATGGCCTGACCCGGCCAGGTCGTGGGAAGACTCTGCCACCACGCGCTGGGCGCCTGGGCGACCAGCCCACGAAGATTCGCGGTTTTCCCCGCCCCGCCTCCATTGGTCAGTAGCTGCGTACCGATATAGCCAATGAGACCGAAGACCGTGCCCAGCACGGCGGTGAGCGTACGGGCCCAACGGGGCGGCAACCAGCGTAGCACCGCGATCAACACCATGAGGGCCAGGCCCAACGGCGCGATGGGCAGGAGCAGCAGCACCAGAATAGTGACCAGGCCATAGCCGGGCCCGAGGTTGAGCGCCCTGCCAATCCCCAGCAGGATGGGAATGCCGATCAAGAGAACGAAGGCCGCCAACTGACAGTAGATGCTGCCGAACTTCTCCGCCAGCAGCACGCGCGGCGACACCGGGGTGAGGAGCAGGAGCTTCAGGTCACTCTTGTAGGTGAGCGCCGCCATTACGGTGGGGATGGCGAACAAGAAGAGCGCCACGCTCGCCGCCGAGGAGGCGAAGGTGAGCAGGGGCTCCAGCAGCGCCCGGCCGACTGGGCCGCCCACCACGTCCACCAGTCGCCCGGTGACGACCACCGCGAGAAAGACAATCACTGCCAGCAGGATGAGGTAGCGGATCCATCCTCGTGTCCCCGCCCGCCCGGAGATCGTGCTTCGCCGGGCAGCGGGCCGGAACAGCATGCGGTAGCGCACGCCGATCAGGATGCGTAGGGTGTATCCGAGGGTCGGCGCCGGCGCCGAGGGCGCCTTACTACCCATGGGCCCGGCCTCCAGAAGGCGCGGCCAGCTCGCGCGCCAGGCCGCGCTCCTCCTCGCCGCCGGTAAGCCGGAGGAAGATATCCTCCAGGCTGGAGTCACGGTCGGCGCCGCGCAGCTCATCCAGGGATCCCTGGGCAATCAGCCGCCCCTGGTCAATAATCGCAACCCGATCGCAGATGGCCTGGGCGATCTCGAGGATGTGCGTGCAGAGCAGCACCGCTCGCCCCTGGTCGGCCAGGGATCGGATCGTATCCTTCAGCAAGCGAGCACTTTTGGGATCCAGTCCCACCGTCGGTTCATCCAGCAAGAGAAGGCGTGGATCGTGGATAAGGACACCACAGAGCGCCGTTTTCTGTTTCATCCCATGGGAATAGCCGGCAATCTGACTATCCGCCGCGTCCAGAAGATCGAAATACTCCAACAGGCGGTTGACCGGTTCGGCTAACGGCTCCGGCATACCGTAGAGCTCGCCCATCAGGTGGACAAAGTCACGCCCGGTAAGCCGATCATAGAGATATGGTTCATCCGGCACATAACCGATCAGCCGTTTGACCACCTGAGCGTCGCGGACCACGTCGTAGCCCGCGATCCGGACGCTGCCCGCGGTGGGGCGCAACAAGCCGATGCACATGTTGATCGTGGTCGTCTTGCCGGCCCCGTTTGGTCCCAGGAGCCCGAGCACCTCGCCCTCGGCCACCGTGAGGGTGAGATCGTTGACGGCGGTGAAATCGCCGAACCGCTTCAGCAAATGCTCGGCCTCCAACAGTCCGTGCCGCGGCTGACCCAGGGCGCCCAGAGCACTCTCCATACGTCCCCACCCTTCGCTTCAACTTCGCGCCTCGTGATCCCCGTGTACGATACCATCTCCGGCGCCAAGGCACCGAGGGGCGGCCATTCATTGGCTGGTTGTGCGTACAAGGCCCTGTCCGACTGCGTGGGGACCCGTATACTTCCTTGAAGAAAGGGTCCACCTTGAGTAGCGAATCGCCAGTCCAGGCTCCAAGCTGCCTGCCCCCACCGCTGAAGTGGGCCGGCGGTAAGCGGTGGCTCGTCCCGCATCTGCTCCCGATCTGGGAGAAGCATCGGCATCGGCGACTCGTTGAGCCCTTCTGCGGCGGTCTGGCCGTCACTCTGGGATTACAGCCCCGACGAGCCCTGCTCAACGACGTCAATCCCCACCTGATCAACTTCTACCGCCAACTCCAGTCAGGATTGGTCCTCGACGGGACCATGGAGAACGCCGATGGTGCCTTTTACGCCAGCCGACAACGCTTTAATCATCTGATCGAGGAGGGCCGGGCCGAGACGCCCGCGGCGGCGGCGCTCTTCTACTACCTGAACCGTACCGGCTACAACGGCCTGTGCCGCTTCAACAAGTCCGGATTCTTCAACGTACCTTTCGGCAAGTACAAGACGATCAACTACACCCGCGACTTCCGCGCTTACCGCCCGCGCCTCGCGGACTGGCAATTCTCCTGTATGGCCTTCGATCAGCTAGCTCCGGATCGCGAGGACTTTATCTACGCCGATCCGCCCTATGACGTAGAATTCACAAGCTACTCACGGGACGGCTTTACCTGGAAGGACCAGGAACGCCTCGGCCGGTATCTGGCAGGCCATCCCGGTCCCGTGGTCCTTTCCAACCAGGCCACCGAGCGGATTATAGCCCTCTACGCGGATCTCGGCTTCACTCTGATCACCCTGAGAGCGCCACGCATGATCAACAACACCGGCGACCGCACCTCCGCGATCGAGGTGCTCGCCACGAGGAACTTGTAGCTAGTGCCCAGAAATTCCGCTACCGGTGCCGTCTTGGAAGCGATGATATTGCCGTCGCTCATCCACGGGGGTTACACGTACACAAAGCAATACCTCATGGGCACCCGTCCCGGTGGGCGAAGACACTTCCTTGACGTCCTTGCGCGGGACACAGCAAACGATGCCTATGCCATATCACTTAAGTGGCAGCAGTCGAGTGGCACGGCGGAAGCAAAGGTGCCCTATGAGATGATGAGCATGGTCGAGTTGCGCCAGAATCATCCTGGTGTGATTCGTGCCTACATTATTTTAGCTGGTGATGAACTGTTTCACCTTCAAGCC
>DATLQX010000307.1:0-5295 GCA_035534995.1 Chloroflexota bacterium
CGCCACCAGCCCGGTTCTCCTGGTAAATCTGCTTGGCGCGTCCGTACTTGGTTTCGTGTATGTGCTCGCGGACGAGGCCGGCCTTCTCAGCTCGCCCGCTCGGCTGTTTCTGGCGGTTGGCGTGCTCGGCGGCTTCACCACGTTCAGCACGTTTGGCTGGGGTGCCGACCTGCTGATCGCCCAGGGGCAGGCCGCCACGGCGGGAGTGTACCTGGCCGCCAGCGTAGGCGGTGGGATGCTAGCTGTCGTTGCTGGCCTGCTGATCGGGCGCGGTTTGGTCAGTCTCCTCAAACCTGGGGCCCTGGCCGGAGCGAGGCCGGGAGAGGTACTGGCGGACTTGGCCAGCATCGAGGCGGAGGATCGGACGGTATCGGGATAGACTGGGAGGATGGGAGAGGATGCTCCCGCCATGATTGCCGCGTGTTACACTCTACCCTTGCGGCATTTATGGCCCAGGTGAGTGGGTAAGCCGCTATACGGGGTCTCTGGTAGCCCTCACAATAGTATGAGAGAACACGGAGGAGAACGGAGCTATGGTTAAAGTGGTGCTGACGCAGGATGTCCCGAATGTGGGCAAGGCCGGCGAGTCAACGGACGTCTCGCCCGGATATCTGCGGAATTATCTCCTCCCCAAGAAGATGGCGGTCTTGGCTACGGCGGGAGAGTTGAAGTCGCTTGATGCCCGACGTAGCCAAATCGCGCGCGCCCAGCAAAAGTTGCGTACGGATGCCGAGAACGTCGCCGCGCGCCTGGGCGAGGTGGCCCTTACCTTTCAAGTGCGGGTGGGAGAGCAAAATCGCCTCTTTGGCTCGATCACCAGCAAGGACATCGCCGACGAACTGGCCCGCTCCGGCGGCATCACGATCGACCGGCGCGACATTGAGTTGCCCGACCCGCTGAAAACCCTGGGATCGTTCCAGGTGCCGGTGCGCCTGGGCCATGAGGTGAAGGGTTCGATCAGCGTGACTTTGCGGGAGGCCGGGACCGAGTGATTGCGGAGACTAGGGCCGGTGACTTAGGAGACGATCTACCACGAAGCCTCGAATCCGAGCAGGCGGTGCTAGGCAGCGTTCTGCTTGACCGCGACGCCATTATCGAGGTGAACGGTCTCCTCCGGCCCGACGACTTCGCCCACGACGCGCACTCGGTCATTTACCGGGTGATGGTTGACCTCTACGAACAGCGGCGCCCGGTGGACCTTGTTACCGTGATGGAGGAGGTGGAGCGGCGCGATCTCCTCCAGCGGGCCGGCGGTCGGGGGTATCTACTCTCACTGGTGGACGTGGTACCCACCGCGCTCCATGTAGAGCACTACGCCAAGATCGTGGAGCGGGCCGCCATTCTGCGGCGTTTGATCGTCGCCGGCGGCCAGATTATGGGCCTGGGCCGCCGGGATGGTATTGATGCCGACCAGGCGATTTCAGAGGCCGAGGAGACGCTGCTGGCGGTAGCGCAACGTCGCTCCAACAGCGGATTCGTCCCGATTGGCGATATCCTCTCCAACATTCTCGAACGGATCGACTACGTTCACGCCAACAAAGGCGCTATCATTGGCGTTCCGAGCGGATTTATCGATCTCGACAAGATTCTCGGCGGGTTGCAGCGTTCGGACCTGGTGATTCTTGGCGCCCGGCCCGCGCACGGAAAGACCGCCCTGGCCCTTGGCATGTGTCATAACGCGGCCATCCGCTATAAGCAGCGGGTCGCGGTCTTCAGCCTGGAAATGTCGAAGGAGCAACTCGTCCAGCGATTGCTCTGTATGCAGGGCCGGCTGGACAGTGGCCGTCTCCGTTCGGGCCTGATCGACGACGACGAGTGGAACCGGTTGATTGAAGCCGCGACGGTACTCTCCGAGAGCAAGATCTTTATCGATGATTCAGCGGGGGTGACCCCGGGCGAGATGCGGAATCGGGCCCGTCGTCTCCAGGCCGAACAGGGCCTCGATCTCATTGTGGTTGACTACTTGCAACTGATGCAGGGCCGCTCGTCCGAGAATCGGGTGCAGGAAATTAGCGGGATCTCTCGCGCGCTCAAGGTGCTGGCGCGGGAATTGAACATCCCAGTCATGGCTCTCTCCCAGGTATCGCGCGGGGTGGATGCCCGTGCCTCCCATGTGCCCTTGCTCTCGGACCTGCGCGAAAGCGGATCGATTGAGCAGGATGCGGACGTGGTGATGTTTCTGTGCCGGGAGGAGATGTACGACCCGGAGACAGAAAAGCGCCATATCGCGGACATCTACGTGGCCAAGCACCGGAACGGTCCCACGGGGCACCTGTCCCTCTATTTTGATCAACAGCAGACTCGGTTCCGTGACCTTGAGCCGCAGAGGTAGGGATCTCGGTGAGTGAAGACGAGACGCGGACTGGCGAGCGAGGTTCCGGGGCGCTGCCGGAATCCTTCTATACCGCGATCTTACCGCGGATCGAGTCACTGGCTGAACTGAAAGTGACCTTGCACGTACATTGGTTGCTGACCCGACAGGGTGGCGCCAGGGCGGTCTCCTTGAGTGCTCTGGAAAACGACCGCCTTCTTCTGGTCGGCGTAAAACTGGGGCCAGGGCCCCGCCCCGCCGAGGACGTTATGCGAGAGGGGCTGGAGTTGGCGGTCACGCGGGGAACCTTCCTGCACCTTACGGTGGGCGAGGGCGGCGATCCTCGGCGCCGATGGTACCTCTTGAACACCAGGGAGAGCCGAGAGACCGTAGGGCAATTGGCCAGGGGCGAGCTGAGTGCCGTCGAGGCTCTTGGAGATGATGTAGGGCCGGTGGAGTTGATCCAGGTATATCGGCCGAACGTGTTCTCCGTCTACGAGCAGACTATTGGCCTCCTCACGCCCATCGTGGCCGATGGTTTGCGCGACGCGGAGCGAGCCTATCCGCCGGAATGGATTGTGGAGGCCCTGCGGCTCGCGGTTGAGTACAATAAGCGGAGTTGGCCGTACGTGGCAGGTATACTGAAGCGGTGGGAAACCGAGGGGAAGTCCGTTGGAACCGATCGGCAACATTCTCAAACGCATCTCGATTCAGAGAAATACACCACCGGGCGGTACGGCCACCTCGTCGAGTCCTGAAGTGCCCCCCGCCTGCCCGCGCTGCGAAGGGGCCGGGTTCCTTCGACTCGACGTACCGGTGGATGATCCGCGATTCGGTGAGCTGATTCGCTGCGAGTGCCGAGAGCGCGAGGTCTCGGAGCGGCGTGCCCAACGCTTGGTAGAGAAGAGCAATCTCGGGGCCATGACCGCGTATACATTTAGCACCTTTATGGTGGATGCTCCTCAGCGAACCGCCTATCAGCGCGCCCGCCAGTTCGCCGAGGCGCCATCCGGATGGTTCGTGATCATGGGCGGCTACGGAACCGGGAAAACCCACCTGGCGGCGGCCATCGGCAACTATCGTCTTTCGCTCGGCGAGCCGGCCCTGTTCATGGTAGTGCCGGACCTCCTGGACCATCTGCGCTCCGCCTACGCGCCAGGGAGCGAGCTTGGCTACGACGAACTGTTCGAGGCGGTCCGGCAAACGCCGCTTTTGATCCTGGACGACCTGGGAACCCAGATCAGCACCCAATGGGCGCAGGAGAAGCTGTATCAATTGTTCAACCACCGGTATATTTTCCGGCTGCCCACGGTGTTCACCACGAACAGCTCGCTGGATGAAATTGGCGGCCGCCTGGCGTCAAGAATGTCAGATCCGCAGATCAGCTATTGCGTGACCATTGACGCCAGTGACTTCCGCGGCGGTGTGCCCGGCACCGGCGCAGGGGCGAGCAATCAGCGGGCGGGGCGGAGGCGGAACGGGCGGCCAAACGTGGAGTTTACCGACCAGCCTTAGGTTCAGGTGCGTCTCGCGTTTGTGGTTGAGGACAGGTTTTAGGAGTGCGGGTTGCCAGGCCCGTTGTCGCCCAGGCGGCAACCGCGCGTGCCGTATTCTTCCACCAAGATGTGTGATATGCTCACAGCGACCTCACATGTTTCGCCGCTTAGTCGGTCGAAGCGAGGTCGATTCCGGAGATTGGAACGGTCGTGATAGGGCTGCCACCTGGCACCATGATCAACGGCTATCGAATTCTGCGCGAGGTCGGGCGCGGCGGCATGGCCGTGGTCTACCACGCCTTTCAGGAGAACCTTGGCCGTGATGTAGCCCTCAAACTGCTGCCAGGCGCCCTGATCCTTGATCCCGATCAGCTCATTCGTTTCCAGCACGAAGCGCGGGCCGTCGCAAGACTTCACCACCCCGCCATCCTCGTGATCCACGATGTTGGCGCGTACCACGAGCAGCCCTATCTGGTGACTGAGTTCATCGATGGGGGTACCCTCGCCACGTACCTTGGCACGGCCCAGTCCCTGGCCACGGTACTGCGGCTGCTGGGACCGATCGCCGGGGCGCTTGACTATGCCCACGCGCAGGGCCTGCTCCATCGTGATGTGAAACCGACCAACATTCTGCTGCGCCGTGACGGGAGGCCGGTCCTGGCGGACTTTGGGTTGGCCGTGGCGGCGGAAGCCGAACAACGGCTGACTCGGACCGGGCTGATCATGGGCACACCCGAGTATATGGCGCCAGAGCAGGCCACGCAGCCATCCAGCGCCCTCACCGCCGCCGTTGACCGCTATGCCCTGGCGGTGATTGCCTATGAGCTGTTCACCGGCCGTCTGCCGTTCGGCGGCGCCACGCCGGTCGCGGTGGTGATGGCCCACATGACGCAGCCGCCTCCGCCTCCGCGTACCTTGAACCCAGAGATTCCCCTCTGGGTGGAAGCGGTGCTGCTGCGCGGTCTGGCCAAGGATCCGAACCAGCGGTATCCCAGTGCCACTGCGTTCGTTCAGGCGCTGGCGGCGGGTGATCACCTCGGCTCGGCGCCCGTTCCGAGCGCAGACTTGGCGTCCACGGTCGCGGCGAATGAAGCTGTTGTGTCTCAAGTATCGAGTGGGCCGGTCGCTCCGAGCGGCATGAATGCCACCGTGGCCGCGCAGGCGCCATGGGCCCAGGGCACGCCCGGACCTCCGCTGGCGGCCATGCAGCCTACGAAGGTGGTCCAGCCTGCTCCCAAGGGGCACGGACGATTGGTGGCCGCAGCCGCTTTCGGGCTGGTGGCTGGGTTGACTGCTCTCGTTATCGGCATTTACGCGCTGCGCGGTGGAGGACACGCGGCTGCCTTGCCGAGCGCTACCGCAACCAGAGTACCTACCGCGACCGTGGCGGATACTGTGACAACCAGGCCCACCGACATTCCCACCGCCGTGCCGCCGCCCGTGGCGACAACCGCCGTGCCTACCGCGACCGCGCAGGACACGGCGACA
>DATLQX010000308.1:0-3788 GCA_035534995.1 Chloroflexota bacterium
CGATCATCGCCACGCCCAGATCGCGTTCGGCGCTGGTGAGCACCGCCTCGCTGGAGGCCAGCGGCTCGAGAACGATATCGTCGATCTCGATCCCGGTTTTTTCCACGCACTTGATCAAATTATGGATCGAGGACACGGCGCCGGAGACGATATGAGTCTCGACCTCGAGGCGGTTCCCCGACATCCCCAGGGGATCATGGATCCCATTCTCGCCATCCACCACGTATTCCCGCGGGATCACATGAAGGATCTCACGGTTGGGCGGGAGCGGCTGGGCACGCGCGGCCTCGATAGCACGGTCGATATCTTGTTGGCCGATCTCATGCATGTTGGGCGAGACCGCCACGATACCGCGGCTATTCTGGCTGGTAATATGGCTCCCCGCGATCCCGACCAGCGCGGTCCCAATCTTATAACCGGAGATCCGCTCGGTTTTATCCAGCGCTTCCCGTATCGCAGCCGCCGCCTCGTCGATGTTGACGACCATCCCCTTCCGCAGGCCCTGCGATTGGGATACGCCAACCCCCACGATATTCAGCCGGTTATCCTGGTCAACCTCGCCGATCAAGGCGCAGATCTTTGTGGTGCCGACGTCTACGCCGACAATGACCCGCTCCTTGGCCATCCGGCCTCCTCCCGTGGCGCTTGGGTGTGTGGGGCAAATGTTCCGTTACATAACCGTGGGCATGATACCACCCGCCCAGCAGGCAGTAAAGCTAAAATGTGGGTTGCCCGGAGAGCGCGCGGCCGGCGGGCTACATCCCGCAGCGGTGATCCTGACGCATATAGAGGTTTTTCAGGTTGGGGTCGCGGAGATCCACGCAATCGCCTGGGCCGATCACCGGCGGATTCCCGCTGAGCATCCCCTGCAGCGACGTGATCCGGGCATCCAGCAGGGACGAGGAATCCAGGCCGAACAGCGCCCACCAGCCGGTCTTGCTCTCCACCGTAAAGCCGATGAAGGGCCGGTAATAATACCGCTTGACCTGAGGGCGGAGGGCGACCGGAAAATGGGCGCGCAGGCTCAGGCCCATGGTGAGGGCGTCCCGTTCCACATGATCGCCCACCACCAGCCGCTTTCCCTTCTTTACCGTGCTGTCAAAACCTTCATCGAAGATCGCCATCCCATCCCAGGTGTGTTTGGGGAAGGGACGGCGCCAGACTTGCAACACCTCGCCATCGGCCGCCACCGCGTAGGCGACATCGGGAGTACGCCAGATGGCGACCCGTTGCTTGTATTGAGCTACCACCACGATCTGGTTGGGTAATCTAGTGTAGACACGCTCCACGATCAAGGAGGGGATCCCTTCGAGGCGCCGGCGAATCACGTCCTCGCGCAAGGTAAAGATGTTATCGCCCACGCACTGGCACCGCGCGATCACCGCCTGCAGGTCGCGGCCGCTCAAGTTAGAGGCGTTGACCGTGCGGACGCTGAAGTAGTTGGAACCCACCACGAAATAGAGCAGGAACAGACAGCCCGCCACCGCCGCCATCCAGAGCAGCGGTAGGTGACCAAGCCAGCTCCACCCGATTTTGCGCCGCGTGCGGAACACTCGCTTCCGCCGCGTCCGGCTGGAGCGCCCGGTCGGGGTCGCCATGATCGGTTGCACGCGCCTTGTCCCGCGCAGGCGTTTAATGGCCAATCGGTTGTACCTCCAGGATCAAATCCACGCCAAACCGAATCCGCACTCGCTCGCGGACCAGGGCAATCAACGCCAGCAGGTCGGCGGCGCGTGCCCCCGCGTTCGTCACCATAAAGTTAGCATGGAGCGGCGATACCCGCGCGCCGCCTATCCACGTTCCCTTCAATCCCGCCTGATCGATCAGGCGGGCCGCGCTGTCGCCCGGCGGATTCTTGAAGACCGATCCGGCGGTGGCCTGGCTGGTCGGCTGGGTAGCCTTCCGCTGCCGCCGCTGCTCGTCCATACGAGCCCGCACGGTGGCCGGCTCCTCGGAAAGCAGAATATATTCGGCGCCCAACACGATCTCCTCCGGCGCCTCGCGTTCCCGCAGCCTGCTGTGCCGGTAGGCCAGTTCCAGGGATCCGGCCTCAGCCCAGTAGCTCTCCCCTTGCGGAGTGAGGAGCAGCGCCCGCTGGAGGGTATCGGCGATTGCCCCCCCGTGGGCTCCAGCGTTGCTGACCACCGCCCCACCGACGCTGCCGGGGATCCCGGCGCTCCACTCCAGGCCGGCCAGACCGGCGGCGGCGGTCCGGCGGGCCAGGGTGCTGAGGAGCAGTCCGGAGTCGGCGGTCACGGTCGGCGGCTCGATGCGGAGGCCGGAGGTCCGGTTGAGGATCACCAGTCCTGCCACCCCGCCATCACCCACCAGCACGTTGGAGCCGCGGCCCAGCACCCGCCAGGGCACCGCCAGCGC
This sequence comes from Chloroflexota bacterium, assembly GCA_035534995.1. Lineage (GTDB taxonomy): Bacteria > Chloroflexota > UBA5177 > JANWHV01 > JANWHV01 > JANWHV01. Next base: position 2,377 of record DATLQX010000308.1, read on the forward strand.
GTGGGCGGCGCGAGCGGCGGCGGCCAGCCCCTCCACCTCGGTAGCCACGCAGAGAAGGTCGGCGGCCCCGCCCACTCTCCAGGTCGTATGGGGCGCCAGCGAGCCACCCAGGGCCACCCGCTCGACTCCACGAACGGTAGCCAGGAACTCGCGGAGCCTCGCCAGGGTGTCGGGCGCGATCACAGCCTCCCACCTCGTGCACGATCCCATACGCTGATCATGACTGGTCCACCGACCGCGGTCGGGTGGTAGCGGTAAGATTCGGCAATGAGCCTTCGCCAGCGTCCCCTCTGGTGCGATCCCCCGACTGAGGTCGGGTGGTAGCGCCCGCCGACTGCGGTCGGTAGGGATGGGCAGGGCGGAGGGCTATTTTTCGAGAGCATCTTGATACCGCGTTACTTCAGTCAGCAGTTTTGGCCCAAGCGTGGTGATCGAGCCGGCACCCAGGGTGAGGACGAGGTCGCCGGGGAGCAAACGCGGAGCCAGGGCGCTCGCGATGGCCGCCAGGTCGGGAAGGTACTCGGTGGGTGGGGCGCCGGGGTGCGCGCGGATAGCCGCCACCAGTTGCTCGGCATCCATCCCCAGGGTGTCGGACTCGCGGGCGGCATGGATAGCGGTGACGATCAGTTGGTCCGCGGCATCAAAGGCGGTGACGAACTGATCGAACAACAATACGGTGCGGCTGTAGGTGTGGGGCTGAAAGATGGCTATGAGGCGCCGATCCGGGTAGCGGGCGCGGGCGGCGGACAGGGTAGCGCGCAGTTCGGTCGGGTGATGAGCGTAGTCGTCGATCACCAGCACCCCGCCCGCCTCGCCCACCAGCTGGAACCGCCGGCCCGTACCGTGGAACTGGCGCAAGGCCGCGGCGGCGATCTCCGGCGAGACTCCGGCCCGCGCGGCGGCGGCGAGAGCCTGCACGGCATTGCTGATGTTATGGCGCCCGCTGAGCGAGAGATCCACCGGGCACGTACCGCCAGGATGGTGGAGGAGGAAGTGGCTGCCCTGGCCATCCTCGTGGATAGCGGAGGCATACCAGGGAGCCGAAAAGACCTCCGGCTGAGTCCGGATGGCAGGGACGACGGCCGAGGCCGGATGTTCAGGGGCGCGGGTCTCCAAATTCGCTCGGTTCGACGGGACCTCCGGCTGAGGCCGGGTGGAAGGAACGACGGCTGAGGCCGGATGTGGCGGGACGTCACTCACGGCACAGTCGATCAGGTCACGATCCGGGCTGGCCGCGAGGGCGCGCGAGAAGGGATCGGCGAGGTTCCGGACCAGCGCGCCGCCGGGGGCGATTCGGGCGATGAACTGGTGATACGCCTCGTGCATGGCCTCGACGCTCCCGTAGTATTCAAGGTGGTCCGGCTCTACATTGGTGATCAGGGCGATAGCGGGACGGAGATGGAGGAAGCTCA
>DATLQX010000309.1:0-18710 GCA_035534995.1 Chloroflexota bacterium
ACCCCGCCCATCTCGCCGACCTGCTCTGGACCATGCACCGCACGCGGGACCGGCCGGAAGCCACCTATCCCGCGCGCTGAGCCGCCCACGACGTGGTGTCGGCCCGTCCCGATCGTGCTCCCGGTCGCGGAGAGGTCTCACGCCGCACCTTCACGGGTGTCGTCCCTGCACACAGGCAGTCCTCGGGGCATGCGCGAGCCGCCATGTCGCGCGGATCTCCACGCCTACCTGACGGCCGCGAAACGGGCATATTCCCCGGTGTCGATCGGCTGGAACCGGAATCCGGCCGGGACCGGTACTACGGGCAGCTTGGCCACTCGTCGCGCCAGCAGCAGCAGCAGGTCATAGAACTGGGTGGCGCGCAGGGTCGTCCACGGCACGCCGGACTCGGTCACCACACGTTCGGCGGCGAGCTTGGAGGTGAAGTAGCCGGCCAGGGCGCGGTCGATGGCGCTGCCTACCGGAATCCGGTCGGCACCCACCACCGAGATGTACACCAGGTGCCGCGCTCCGACTCGCGACGCTACCTGGACCAAGTTCCGGGTCTGCTCCTCGTTGCCCGTGGCGTTGCCCGCGCAGTGCATGATGATCGCGACCCCCGCCACCGCGAGCTCGATCCCCTCGCCCTTGGCCAGGTCACCGGTCACGAACTCGATGCCCGCCTCCTCGCTCGTGCGGCTGTGCCGGCTGAGCACCCGTACGGCGTATCCGGCGTTTCGCAACCGCCGGACGACGAGGCTCCCGAGGGCCCCCGTGCCGCCGGTGACCAGAATGGGTGAAATGCCTGCCGTGCCATCCGCCTGCAACGCCTCTACGGCGCGTGCCTCGTGCCTCGCGGGGCTGTCGTTCCGAGTGTCCATCGTGTCCTCTTCTCCCACAGCGTTACGTTCTGCCGCTCACACTGCTAAAGACCCCTTACAAGGAAATGATGTGACATGGGAACGTAGGTGGCAAGCGCCCCGGAGCCTGCCGCCTGCTGACGGACACGCCCGATCTCGGGGCCACGGTGCAGCCGGGTCGCCTGTTCATAAGAGTTGTGGCTTGGTTTGTGCGCATGTGCGCCAAGCGAATTGTGGCAGGGCATCCGCGGCCGGCACCGATCATTGATGCCGCTGCCAGGCATCGAAGCCGCCGACCAGGTCGATGACCTTCTGGTGGCCCGCGGCAGCAAGCAGACTGGCGGCGATCGAGGACCGCATGCCGCTCTGGCAATAGACAACCAGGGTCCGATCCCGCGGTAGGTCCGCCAATCGCCGCGGCAGGTAGCCCAGGGGGATGGCCCGACTACCGGCGATGGCACCGAGGGCAACCTCCGAGGGCTCACGAACGTCCAGTGCCTCGACCTCGTCGCGGCGGAGCAGATCAGAGAGCCCGGCGGGGTCGATGCGCCGGAGGGTGGCCAGTTCGCGTCCCCTCGCGGACCAGGCGGAGAAGACCTCGGATGTCGCGTAACCGGCCAGGGCATCCAGGCCAATCAGCCCGAGTTGCCGCGCCGCGATGTCCGCCTCATGGTCGTCCACAATCAACGCGAAGGGGTGATCGTCGGGCAGCAGCCAACCGGCCCAGGTCACGAACGACGCGCCCATCGGGATGTTGATGGTGCCGGGGAGGTGCCCGCCCGCGTAGGCGTCCGCCGGTCGCGTGTCGACGACCGTGACCGCTTCACCTAGCATCTCCAGCAGGTCATTGAGGCGCACGTGTTGCGGGGCCGGCAGCATCAAGCGCGGGATCGGGCCCTCCTTGTTCACTTGTTTCATCCGCGCGAAGTAGGCCGGTGGATTCGGCTGGCCGGCCAGCACCCGCTCGATGAACTCGTCCTCGTCGTGGACCTGGAAGGCCCAGTTGAAGCGCGTCTCGTAGCCCACCGTGCTCTGGGGCACGGCGCCCAGGGCCTTGCCGCAAGCGCTGCCTGCCCCATGCCCCGGCCAGACCTGCAGGTAGTCGGGCAGCGCCGGAAAGCGTTGCAGGGATGCGTATAATTGGCGGGCGCTATCCGCCATCGTACCCCCATAACCAGCGGCCCGTTCGAGCAGATCTGGCCGGCCGACGTCGCCCACGAAGACGAAGTCGCCGGTGAAGATGCCCATTGGCTTATCGGCATGCGCGGCATCGGTGAGCAAGAAGGCAATATGCTCCGGGGTGTGCCCCGGTGTGTGCAGCACCTCAAGGTGGATGTTGCCGACCGTGATCAGGTCGCCTTGGTGCACCAGCGTCGCGCCGCTCTCGCCGGCATAGGTGTACTGCCAGGCGGCCGGCCCTTCTCCCGAGAGGTAGAGCCGCGCCCCGCTACGGGCGGCGAGTTCCCGAGCACCGGAGACGAAGTCGGCGTGGATGTGCGTCTCGGTCACGGCGGCGATGCGGAATCCCTCGCGCGCGGCGAGGTTGAAATACTGGTCCAGGTCGCGATTGGGGTCGACGACCAGGGCCTCGCCGGTGGCCGCGCAGCCGACCAGATAGCTGGCCTGGGCCAGTTGTTGGTTGTAGAGCATCCGCAGGAACATGAATACCTTCTCCCTTATGCTGGTTGCTGGAGCCTGCTGAGGACACGCTCCAGGCGGGCGCGCGCATCGGCCGCGATTGGGGCGATGGCGGGATTGGCGACCATGCCCAAAGCGGCCCGAGGATCCATTATCTTGACCGCGGTGCCGCTGCCCTCCTCATACAGCACCACGTTGCAGGGCAATAGCAGGCCGATATCGAGCTCGGCCTCCAGCGCGCGAAGGGCCAGCGGTGGGTTGCACGCGCCCAGGATGACATAGCGCCGAAACGTGGCGCCCAGCTTTTCCTTCAGCGTCTGTCGCACATCGATCTCGGTGAGCACCCCAAAACCCTGCTCCTTGAGGGCCGCGCGCGTCCTGGCCATGGCCTCCTCAAAAGGAAGCTCCATCTGGAGACCGAACCCATAGGCACTCGGAGCCGTCGATATAGTATCTACCATGATCATTTTCCTTCCGTATCATATTCGCTGTTTTCTTGATTGACGCCGCGGTCCAGCGGTGCTCATGTGGGTGCTATGTCCCCGCGGGGTGGCCCAGCAGGGTGCGGGCAAGGATATAGAGGGCGATAAGCACGACCACGCCGGCGAAGCCCTGGCGCAGGCGCTGCTCGTCGATACACCCAGAGATCCGGCTGCCCAGGATCGCGCCCGCCGCGCCGCTAATGATGAAGAGGCCCGTCACTTCCAGGTCAATACCGCCGAAGCGGAGATGGCCAACGAGTGCCGCCGCGGCATTTATGGCGATCACGACCAGTGAGGTGCCTACCGCGTCGCGCATTGGCAATCCCAGCGCCAGCACCAAAGCGGGGACGATCAGGAACCCGCCGCCGACGCCGAAGAATCCGGTGAGCACTCCGACGGCCAGCCCGGCCAGCACCATACGCCACGAGAGGCCCAATCGCTCGGCTGCCCGTCGATCGCCTAACCGGAGCCACGCCATGGCGGCGGCGGTTGCCAGCATCAGGAGGGCAAATCCGATCAGCACCGCCCGTTCTGGCGCCAGATGATTGAGCAAGCTGCCGGCCAGGGCGCCTACGGTGCCGATGCCGCCGAAGATGAAGGCCACCGGGAGGCGCACCCGCCCGGCCCGACGGTGATCCCAGGCGCCGATCAGGGCGTTGGCGCCCACGATGGCCAGGGCGGTGCCCGTCGCCAGATGGGCGCTCTCCCCGAGCACGTAGACCAGAATGGGCACGGTGAGGATGGAGCCACCGCCACCCACCAAGCCCAGCGAAAGCCCAACCAGGGCACCGAAGGCAAGGGCGAGGAGGATCTGCTCCACAGGGTACCTACTTTACCGGCAGGCCGGCCCCGTGCCAGGCCAGCATGCCGCCCCGCACGTTGCGCGTCTCGGTGACACCATGGCGCCGAAGCCGATCCTGCGCTGCCCGGCTACGGCTCCCGCTGCGGCAGATCAGCAGCACGGTGCGGTCGGTGGCGATTTCGCCCATGCGGTTGCCGAGCTGGCTCAGCGGGATGTTCCGGGAACCCGCGGCATGGCCTGCCTTGAACTCATGGGGCTCGCGTACATCGACCAGCTGGGCGCCCTGCTCCCGCAATGTATGTGCCGTGGTCACGTCGACCTCGCTCGCCGAGGTGGCCGCATCCGATCCCAGCAATCGCCCAAGTAGACTCATCCGATCCTCCCTCGGTACCAGGTGTGGGTACTTCATTGCCCTACTCCCGTAGGGAATTCAAACGTTGCGCGAACCGCCCTTGCCGTGGGGCACGCCGCATCGGGACGCGCTTAGAGTTGGGTCAGCATGCTGACACTGTTGCCGATGACCTTGCGGGCCTGCTCCGGCGGGAGGGTCAGGCACTCATCAATACTGGTGGCCACCACGGCGGCCGCCACCTTTTCCAGCGCCGCCCGCGCCGCCATCACCTGCATCAGGATCTGGTCGCAGCGGCGGTGCTCCTCGATCATCTTGCCGATACCGCGCACCTGGCCCTCGATGCGGGCCAGGCGGTCCCGCAGATTCTGGGCCGTTTCCGTGTCCCATTGCGTGTCCATGCATACTCCTCTTACCATGCCGTTGGCTCAATCGGATCTTACTATACCCCCCTACCGTATGCAAGCCCTTGAATTACCCAACTCCACATAGCCGTGGACCTGGGAGTAGGGCTCTAATGTCGCGGCGTGCACCATAAAGGGTTCCGCGCCTGCCGAGCCGGCTTCCAGCCCGAGATGTATCGAGCACGGCTCAGGCCGCATGCCGGAGTGTGACCGCCTCGACCAGGCAGTGTCCCCAGGCCCCCATGGCGATCGCCACCAGGCCGACACCGACCAGCGCAATGCCCAAGGGCGGGGCGCCGGCGACCCCAATGCCAATGCCCATCAGGACCAGACCGAGGATGATGCGAAGCGCACGCCCCCAGATGGTATCCGTGACCTGACTGACCTCGTTCACCTTTCCTACCTCCTTGACTTTTCCATCCGCACGAACGGGCGGCCCCATTGGCGGTGCCGATCTGCGCACAACCCAAGTATATACCCTACCGGGGTATAGTACAAATTGTGCGGCTAGGGGTTCAGTCGTGACCTCATTCGGCGCTGTTGGGATGACATGCATCGCGTTGCCGCCTCGCTCCGTGACGGGACGGTCACGGCAACCCTCTTGGTGGGCAAGCTGCACACCCTGAGCGTAAGAATAGTGTCCCTCGTGCCATCCTCTCACCCGTGATGTGAGATCACATCACCTTCCATGGCACCTACCACTTCGACTTTGCTGCTCCCCGGAAACGCCAGGGGCTGCACCCCCCGCGGCAGGCCAGCGGCGCCTCCACTCGGCAGCGACAGTCTTAGCGTTGTTAATCACACGTGCGCACGTAAGAGGCCAGCCAACGAACTGGAGGCAGGCAACGATTCCCGCATTGTTGGGCCATTTGACCACAACCGATTCCTGCCTCCAGCTTCCGCGCTAAACTTTGGTACGACAAGCAATCACAGCGGCTATGATAGAACGGAGGATCCAGCCTCGTATCGGTCTCGGCCAACCATCTACCACCCGAGCGAAGCACAAGCGTGTGATGACCAGCCTACAGCCACAAAGGCCCAGTAACACGGCCGGCGACGCGGCCAATGCCCCGGCCACCGCGGTGCGCCCCTATCTCCGTGCGCGGCGGCTGTTGGCCGAGCTGCTCGGCACCTTCGCGCTCACGCTGGTCGCCGCGGGCGGGCCGGTCATCGACGCCGCCTCTGGTGTTTCGGTCGGTCTCCCCGCGCTGGTCGTCGCGCCTGCCCTCCTGGTCATGGCCCTGATCTATTCGCTCGGCCCGCTCTCCGGCGCGCATTTCAACCCGGCGGTGACTTTTGCGTTCACGCTGCGTGGGAACTTTCCCTGGCCGCGCGTGCCCGGGTACTGGCTGGCTCAACTGCTGGGCGCGATCCTCGCCGCGCTTCTCTTGCGCGGGCTCTTTGGGCCGGTTGGGTACTTGGGCGCGACGCTGCCGCGCCACGGAACGATCGCTCCGCTGACCATGGAAACCGTGCTGACGTGCCTCCTGATCACGGTGATCCTTGCCACGGCGACGGGCCACCGGTCGATTGGCCATAACGCCGCGCTGGCCGTGGCCGCGACCATTGCGCTCGACGGACTCTTCGCCGCGCCCATCAGTGGAGCCTCGATGAACCCGGCGCGTTCTCTCGGACCGGCGCTGGTGGGCGGCTACCTCGATACGTATTGGATCTATGTCGCGGGGCCGTTCGCGGGCGCCATGCTGGCGGTGGGCATGGCCTGGCTGCTCCGTGGCGGACCCAGTCCCCAGGCCATCGAGGCGGCCCAGGGTGATGCAGGGTAAGGCGCCGGGGAAGGGTCTATGGAGGTAACCGTAACCTGGGCGCCGGTGTCAGTCAAGAGTGGACAGTCTAGCCGCGGGAGCGGAAGGAGCAGACTCATGCAAACACTTGAACCCATCCTGGCAGGGCACCCATTCTTCGCGGGGTTGAGCGAGCACTACCTGCGGTTACTGGTCGGTTGCGCCGCCAATGCGCGCTTCAACGCCGACCAGTTCCTGCTGAGAGAGGGCCAGGAGGCCGACCGGTTCTATCTCATCCGTAGCGGCAAGGTGCGCCTGGAGATCTTCACCCCGGAGCGGGGGTTGATCGTCATCCAGACCCTGGGTGAGGGTGACGTCCTGGGCTGGTCGTGGCTGATGCCGCCCTACCGTTGGAGCCTTGACGCCCAAGCGGTCGAACTGACGCGGGCTATCGTACTGGATGGCCTATGCCTGCGTGGCAAGTGCGAAGCGGATCATGACCTCGGCTACGAATTGCACAAGCGGTTCGCGTCCATTGTCGTGCAGCGCCTGCAGGCGACTCGGTTGCAGTTGCTGGATGTGTACGGGATCCATCGCTAACGGCAGAATGCGCGGCCCTCCGGTAGTTCACCTGATGTGCACGGCTATCGTTTCGCGTACGATCGCGGAGCAAGAGGGATGGCGATACGGTCGATCCAGCAAGGATCCGGCCTAGTATCGCTCCTACTATCAGCGAATGGAGAGTCATGTGACGACGGTTGTTTCCCGGTCAGCAGCATCCATTGATGCCATCGAGCAGGCACTTGGTACCCGGCGTGACCTGTTGAGCTATACCGCGAAAGTGGCCAGCGACGGGCTGCATCTTCCCGGCCCCGACTTCCTTGACCGCGTGGTTGCCGGATCGGATCGTCCCCCCCAGGTTTTACGAAGCATGCACCAGCTGTTCTACACGGGTCGGCTTAGCGGCACCGGGTATATGTCGATCCTGCCGGTGGACCAGGGCGTAGAACACTCCGCCGGCGCCTCGTTCGCTCCCAATCCCGCCTATTTCGATCCAGGGAACATCATCAAGCTCGCGATGGAGGGTGGGTGCAACGCGGTCGCCTCCACGGTTGGGATACTCGGCGCGGTGGCGCGGGAATACGCTCATAAAATTCCCTTCATAGCCAAGCTGAACCACAATGAGTTCCTGACCTATCCCAACAAATACGATCAGATTATGTTTGGCTCGGTCAAGCAGGCATGGAACCTGGGTGCGCTGGCGGTTGGGGCCACGATATATTTTGGTTCGCCGGAGTCACCACGGCAGATCCAGGAGGTCGCCGCGGCCTTCCAAGAGGCCCATCACCTGGGAATGGCGACGGTGCTGTGGTGTTACCTGCGCAACCCGGCCTTCGTGCATGAGGGCACGGATTACCATCTGGCAGCGGACCTGACCGGCCAGGCGAACTACCTCGGCGCGACCCTACAGGCCGACATCGTGAAACAGAAGCTGCCCGAGACCAACGGCGGCTTTCGGGCACTCAAGTTTGGGCGCACGACCGATAAGGTCTATACGGAGTTGACCTCCGCCAACCCCATCGATCTGACCCGCTATCAGGTTATGAACGGCTACATGGGCCGCGTGGGCCTCATCAACTCCGGCGGTGCCTCGTCTGGTGCGACAGACCTAGCAGAGGCAATCTTTACGGCGGTGGTGAACAAGCGGGCCGGTGGGACCGGTCTGATCTCCGGTCGCAAGGCATTCCAGCGCCCAATGGCGGAAGGAATCGACCTTCTGCATGCGATTCAGGACGTCTATCTCTGTTCGGAGGTAACGATAGCCTGAGTGGGGAGCGACCCGCGAAGCCAGATCCAGGCTGAAGCTGGCTTCGCGGGTCGCTTAGCGAGTTGAGCCATGCGTTCGGGCGCCTCCGCGGCTCGTCACACCCGCTGGTGCATGTGCGTAGACTTGCTGCTCTGTCCACCACGCGCCGGAAGGGTGCCCCTGGTCCTCGCCTAATCGCTCGGCGAGAGCAAGGCTCAAGTCGAGGCGGTCGGGGCCGGAAAGGCGAAACGTTCGATCATCGGTGGTTTCATACTGATAGGATCTACGAAGTTCTTCACGCACCATGTCATCAGCAACTCCGGTGAGCGTGAGATGATAGGCGTTGATGGGCTGTCCTTTGCTGTTGCTTTCGTCCTGGACCACCATGGCGGCGCCCTTCCCTTTCTTCACCCCTGTCTCGGGTAACCGTATCTGTACTTTCAAGCCTAAACCGAGAGAAGCCGAAGGAGAAGAGGCGTTTGACCTTGAAACAGCCGCCATTTGGCCTGCCTCGTGGTCCATTCGGCTTTCCTGACCAGCCACGCCCCGCGCGTGGAAGACAGAGCCGCCTCCCCTTGTAGGCAGCCGTATACCGGCGGCGCGACGCGGTAAGGTCCGTGGCGAACACTGACCAGAGAGTGACTTTCGTCCGCTTATTGGTGCACCGAATGGCCCTGATCACGGCGGTGCCGCGGGGCGATCATGGATTGAGATCTCGGCGCGGCCGGTCCCTGCTTCGAACCGGCCAATGTACAGGCGAGGTTGGTCATGCGGCGGCGTCGTGATCCGTCATGCTGGAGGTAAGGAATGTTTCAGGTACGCATTCACGGTCGCGGCGGCCAGGGCGTGGTGACGGCCGCGGAGTTGCTGTCGGTCGCGGCATTTCTCGAAGGCAAACATGCCCAGGCTTTCCCCAGCTTCGGTTCCGAACGAATGGGCGCGCCCGTGGTCGCATTTTGTCGGATCGATCAGCGAGAGATCCGCTCAAGGGAGCCCGTCGATACCCCAGATGCCGTGGTGATCCAGGATCCGACGCTGCTGCACTCGGTCGACGTATTTGCCGGGCTCTCCCCCGCGGGCTACCTCCTGATTAACTCATCAAGGAGCATCGAAACCCTGGGTATTGACGAGTATGCCAGCGTGTTTCCCGCCGATCATGTCAGGATTGTGGCAGCCACCGACCTGGCGCTTGCCCATGTGGGCCGGCCCATACCGAACGCGGCCCTGCTCGGCGGGTTCGCGGCGCTGACCGGTTGGATCGGCCTGGACGCGGTGGTGGCTGCCATTCGCGCACGGTTCGCGGGTAGTGTGGGGACGAACAACGTGGCGGCGGCGGTCGCGGCCTACGATGTCGTGTCCGCGGCCCGGCCGAGGGAGGCAGCATCATGCTAAAACAAATCGAGGGCTCGCGAGCCATGGCGGAGACCATCGCGTTGTGCCGGCCCCAGGTCGTCTGTGCGTATCCGATCACGCCGCAAACCCACATCGTTGAAGGTCTGGGCGATCTGGTAAAGACCGGCACCTTGAAAGGCTGTGAGTTCATCAATGTGGAGTCGGAATTCGCGGCGCTCAGCGTGGCCATAGGCGCCTCGGCGGCTGGGGCACGGGCCTACACCGCTACCTCCAGCCAGGGTCTGCTCTACATGGCGGAAGCAGTGTACAACGCTGGTGGCCTTGGCCTGCCCATTGTGATGACCCTGGGCAACCGGGCCGTCGGCGCTCCGATCAATATCTGGAATGATCACAGCGATGCCATGTCCATGAAAGACGCGGGCTGGATCATGCTGTTTGCCGAAACCAATCAGGAAGCGGCCGATCTCCATCCCCAGGCTTTCCGGTTGGCGGAGGCCCTGAGCTGCCCGGTAATGGTATGCGTGGATGGCTTTATCCTTACCCATGCCTTTGAGCGCGTGGACCTTCCCACCCAGGAGGAGGTGGATGCCTTCCTACCTCCCTTCGAGCCGGTGCAAATCCTGGATCCCGATCAGCCGGTCTCCATGGGAGCCCTGGTGGGTCCGGAAGCCTTTAGCGAGGTCCGCTACCTCGCGCATCATAAGCAGATGCGGGCGCTCGGGTTGATTCCCGAGTTGGCCGGCGAATTCGCGGCCCGCTTCGGGCGCGCTTCCGGCGGCTTGCTGCGCACCTATCGGGCCGAGGATGCCGAGACTCTGGTGGTGGCCATGGGTTCGGTGAACGGGACGATCAAAGACGTCGTGGATGAAATGCGCGCGGACGGCCATGCCATCGGCTCCGTGGTCCTGACCTCGTTCCGCCCGTTCCCGCTGCGTTTGCTGCACGACACGCTGGCTCACGCCGGCAGAGTCTTCGTGGTCGAAAAGAGCCTCGCGGTCGGCATGGGCGGGGTGCTGGCCTCCAACGTCCGCATGGCTTTGCGAGGCATGCCCACTCCCGTGCGGACGATCATCGCCGGGCTCGGCGGGCGACCGATTACCAAGGCATCGCTCCATCGAGTGTTTGAGCAGACCACGCACGACGAGCAGGAGGATCCGACCTTCCTGGATATGCGGTGGGATGTGATTACCCGCGAGATTGCCCGCATGAGCCAGACCCGCAGGTCGGGTCCCATCGCGGAGAACATTTTGCGGGTGACCGCCGGCCCCCAACCCGCCGAAGTTTGAGAGGCACGTCATGAACCACACCGATCAGCAACGGATAAAGTTCTACCAAACGGGTACGCTTACCGTGGGGAATCGTCTGCTTGATCCGGCAAGCCGCACCGTCCAGGCATCAATGAACCGGAGCAACGCTCTCACCTGCGGCCACCGGGCCTGCCAGGGGTGCGGCGAGGCGCTGGGTGCTCGCTACGTGCTGGACGCGGCCATGCGCGCCACCAACAAACAGCTGGTCGCGGTCAACGCGACCGGCTGCCTGGAAGTCTTTACCACCCCCTTTCCCGAGACTTCCTGGCAGTTGCCGTGGCTGCATTCCCTCTTCGGCAACGCGGCCTCCGTCGCTTCGGGGGTGGCGGCGGCACTGCGGATGACCGGCCGTTCCCATGTGCGGGTGCTCGCCCAGGGGGGCGATGGCGGCACCACCGACATCGGCTTTGCCTGCCTCTCCGGCATGTTCGAGCGCAATGATGACGTGCTGTATATCTGTTACGACAACCAGGCCTATATGAATACGGGCGTGCAGCGCTCGAGCGCGACCCCGCCGGCGGCGCGAACCGCGACCACGCCCGCCGTTGGTGATGCGCCCGGCAACGTCTTTGGTACCGGCAAGGACGTGCCGCGGATTGCCATGGCCCACGAGATCCCCTACGTCGCCACGGCCAGCGTGGCCGCCCTGCATGATCTGGAGGCAAAAGTAACCAAGGCCATGGCCATCCAGGGCGCGCGCTATATCCATGTGTTCGTGCCGTGCCCGTTGGGCTGGGGCAGCGAGCCGCGAGATACCATTCTGGTTGCCAGACTCGCACAGGAGAGCGGGCTGTTTCCCCTGTTTGAAGCCGAGCACGGTGAGGTGACCGCTTCCACGCCCATCCGCCATCGTGTACCGGTTGAGGATTATTTGAAGACACAGCGGCGCTTCGCCCATCTGTTCCGCCCAGGCAACCCCGACCTGGTCACCATCGCCGCCCTACAACGGATCGCCGACCGCAACATCGAACGCTACCATCTTTTGCCCACCGCTGGAGAGGATCAATGATGAAACCGTACGCGATTACCCTTGACGTGGGCACGAGCCGGGCTAATCACACGGGAAGCTGGCGTACCGAGCGGCCAGTGTATCTCGATCGGCTGCCACCATGTAATCATGCCTGCCCCGCCGGAGAGAATATTCAGGCATGGCTCTACCATGCCGAGGAAGGAAACTATCGCCAGGCATGGGCTGAGATTATGGTCAACAATCCACTGCCCGCGATCATGGGCCGTGCCTGTTACCACCCCTGCGAGACAGCCTGCAACCGGGCTACCCTGGACACCGCGGTCAATATCCACGCCGTGGAGCGTTTCCTCGGCGATCTGGCGATCAAGGAGGGGTGGTCCGTACCAGTCACCGTCGCGCCCAGCGGCAAGAAGGTGCTGATCGTGGGCGCGGGGCCAAGCGGATTGTCGGCCGCGTACCACTTGACTCTCCTGGGCCACGCCGCCACCATTCTCGAAGCTGGACCGGCCGCCGGCGGCATGATGCGGTACGGCATTCCCGCGTACCGGCTCCCCCGTCACGTGGTGGACGCGGAGATCCAGCGCCTGGTTGATCTCGGTGTGACGCTACAACTGAACGCCAAGGTCGCGGACATTCCAGCGGCAATGGCGGCGGGAGGATTCGATGCCTGCTTCGTTGCCATCGGCGCCCACCTGGCCAAGCGGGTTGATATACCTACCCCTGACGCCGGCCGCATCCTCGACGCGCTCAGCCTGCTGGGAGGGATGGAAACCGCTGGTGAGGCACCTCGACTTGGTCGCCGGGTCGTGGTCTATGGCGGCGGAAACACGGCGATGGACGCTGCCCGCACGGCACGCCGCCTGGGCCACGAGGCGGTGATCGTCTACCGCCGGACGCGAGCTCAGATGCCCGCGCACGACTTTGAGGCTCGGGAAGCGCTGGAAGAAGGGGTGACCATGCGCTGGCTGCGCACGATCACGGCAGTAGACGAGGGCGGCATCACGGTCGAGAAAATGGAACTTGACCCCGACGGTTGGCCGCGGCCCACGGGGGTGACCGAAACCATCGCCGGTGACAGCGTGGTGCTGGCGCTGGGACAGAATGTGGATACCGGGGTACTGGAGCGCGTGCCGGGCGTTGTTTTCTCCAGCGATGGCGTGGTACGGGTAGACGGCAACATGATGACTGGTCACGCGGGGATCTTTGCCGGTGGTGACATGGTGCCGGCGGAGCGGACCATCACGGTTGCCGTGGGCCACGGCAAGAAGGCGGCTCGGTGCATTGATGCCTATTTCCGCGCTTCTCTCTACCAGGTGCCCCCCAAGCATGAACTGGCGGCACCGGAGCTATTGAACCCCTGGTATTACACCGATGCCCCTCCCACGGTCCAATCCCAACTTGACCCCATCCGCAGGCAAACAACCTTCGAGGAAGTCGTCGGGGGCCTGGACGAGACCAACGCCCAGTACGAGGCACGGCGCTGCCTCTCCTGCGGCAACTGCTTTGAATGCGATACCTGTTTTGGCGTCTGCCCCGACAACGCGGTGATCAAGCTTGGGCCCGGTAAGCGGTTCGAGTTCGACTATGACTATTGCAAGGGATGCGGGATTTGCGTCCGGGAGTGCCCGTGCGGTGCGATCAAGATGGTGCCGGAAGAGATTTGAAGAAGAGCTAGGGATTGCCGGCGGTGAAGTCGCTGACTCCGGAAAGGAATAGCCGAGTTCAGGCCACGATCAGGTAGCCATGCGCCAAGGCAAAATGGGTGAGATCAGCTCGACTATGCAGGCCGAGCTTATCCATCACATGCATGCGATGGGTATCCACCGTCTTTGGGCCGATGCCCAGGTACAAGGCAATCTCGGTATTGCTGTGGCCTTCGGCCACCAGGCGAAGCACATCGCGCTCCCGTTCCGTCAACATGCCGTGACGGGGCGGCCGCAGGTCCAGGCGGCCAGTTTGTAGCGCGAAATCCACCAGATCGGTGTTATGTGGCCACACCACGACCAACTCACCGTGGGCCACCCGGCGTACGGCCTGCACGAGGTCGGTGGCGCTGCCCTCCTTCAGGAGAAAGCCAGAGGCTCCGGAGCGCAGGGCCCGCAGCAGGTGCTCCTCGCGTTTCAGACCGGACATCATCAACACCCGAATCCGCGGGGCCCGCCTTTTGATACGCTCAAGCGCATCCAACCCATCCATACCCGGCATGCCAACATCGAGAATCGCCACGGTTGGCAGCAAACGGAGTGCCTCGCTGACGGCGTCGGATCCGTCAGCCGCTTCCGCCACCACCGTCATGTCGGGTTGGCGATCAAGGACCAGACGGAGGCCTGCACGCACCATGTCGTGGTCCTCGGCCAGCAGGATCCGTATCTTTGGCTGCATGCTCCCTCCTTCACGTCGCCGCGGGCTTCTCCCTCACTGTAGGGAGCTCGAGCCCGCGACCATAGGGCCGGATGGCCTAGGCAGGTACCTAGGCGCGAGTCACGGTGGTCGAGAAGCCGTACTGGGGGTTGGGTACACGAATCCATAGTTGCCCATCCCGCATCGTCAGTTGAATCTGCTCCAAGGGTGCTCGGTACGACAGGGGAAGGCACCGGAGGAACCTTCCGGCCCGGCATGTGCCACTGACCGACAGGGTATCCTGGTCGATCGCGAGCTCGATTTCACCCAGTCGCGCTCCCGGCAATTCAAGCTTGATCATCTGGCACTCGTTGTTGGTGTACCCCGTCTCGGGAGGGGCCCATGCCGACGTGTCGGCGGTGCGTCGGGGTGCGAAGATCATGGTCATCACCCTTTCCATTGTGGCGTTGACCCCCTTCAGGGCCTCCGTCGCGATCCCGGAGACACCGATCATGGTCCGAACTGGTGTCTCCTACTTCCCACCATAGCGCCCGACCCGCGGAGCTTCCAGGGCCATCCGGCCCCGCTGCCACGGGCCATCGGTCACAAGACAGACGGCTGGATATGGGCACCTCTACGGGCTCTACACTGCCCTTCGGCTCCCTAGGTTCGGGACGTTTGGCCCTATATGAGCGCAACGGCGCGATGCTAGAGTAAGCGTGGGCAAGCGCGACCTCTTGGTCCATCGAAGCACAAGACCACACCCAGAATGTCGCGTTGGCCGCTATGAGGGCACACCGAGCCCATGAGTGACCAGTCATACTCCGGCGTTGGCTACCGGGTCCGGGAAGCTTGCCCACGGGCAAGCGCCCTGGCAATGAACAAGAAGGGGGAGATCATGCCGCCAGAAGCAATTCTCGTACCGCTGGACGGATCCGTCGTGGCGGAGTATGGCTTGCACGCCGCCAGCAAAGTCGCGGTGGAAACCGGTGCTGCCCTTTCGCTGCTCTATGCGATACCGTTCACGGCTACCGCTGGAGCGGATGAGCGCGACGCGCAGCGCAAGGCAATGCGCGAGGCACGCAACTACCTGGACTACACCCAGAGCACGTTGGAGCAGCGAAGGATCGCGACCACCGCCAGGGTTCTGCCGGGTGACCCCGCCGCCGCGATTCTTTTCGCGGCGGAGGAACCAGGCATCAGCCTGATCAGCATGGCCACCCGTGGCCGGGGCGGCATGCGCCGGACCCTTCGTGGATCAGTGGCGGAGTCTGTGTTGCAAGGATCCGTCTGTCCTCTGCTCCTCTCTCAGGCTGGCCGATGGTCGAATCCGCTGACCCCACGGCCATTCGCGCGGATCCTCCTAGCTCTTGACGGCACCTCCTTCGCCGAGGCAGCAGTCACCTTCGTGGCGACATCCGGTATCGGACGGGTCGGCGAGATCATCCTGGTCCAGGTCGTGCAGCCCGAGGTATTGGCGGAAACACCGCTCTCGACGCCGCGACCAGAGCTCGATCAAGCCCAGCAGTTGGCCGATCGGCATACAGAATGGTATCAGCATGCCGCCGAAAAGTATCTGCGCGATATCGCGGCCGGGCGGCTGGCTGATAGGCACTTCGAGACCTCCGTGCAAGTTGGCGAGCCCGCTCACGGCATTCTCGAGGTGGCGCAGGAGAAAGCAGTGGACCTTATAGTCGTGGCCACTCATGCACGCCACGGCATTGACCGAGCCCTGCACGGTAGTGTGGTTCACCACCTCCTGAACCAAATAGATGCGCCGGTTATCCTGCTCCACGGACTGTCCGAGGGAAAGGAAACTGACCATCGGGGGGCGGTATGATCGTTTCGCGTACACTCAGCCGCCGCTCCAGAAGCGAGGGCACGATTGAGCGTAAGGGGTCATGGCGCGCCTCGCTCCCGTTTCATCCGGCGCCTTGGCCGCAACGTTGGCGGCACCGCGCGCCGTCCAGCACCAGATTGGAAGGCCGGTGGTACCGGAACCGGGCCACCAGGAGCGACGTTCCTGCCGGCTTACCGCGGGTGAGTACCCGTGAGTGATAGAGGATCGCCGGGAATGTTCCTGCCCGGTCGGCCCCTTGTGGCTGCTACTCTTGATCCCTGCCTAGAAATGTGATAGCACTTTGATAGATGATCGGGTAACCGACACCACAAGTGAAGGGAGGCATCCCAATGCACGCACCAGATAACAGCACCACGCCCTTGCAGTCCCTCATGAGACGCACGATGTTGCCATGGGAGTACCGCCACCTCCGTGCCGTTGCGAGCGTGCGCTTTGCCGCCGGCGGCTTTACTCTCGCCATCGGCCTCGTTTTGCTCTCTCTCGGTCGCCAAGCGGAAACCGGCCACGATCGGCGCAAATGCTACGGGTTGGCAGCGTGGTTCCTGGTGCTTGCGCCGTTGCAATTTCTTGGCGGCTCTATGGAGATGAAGATGGATCGCTCCGCACCTCGCCAAACCTGAGCCTGGGCTCCTCGCACTGCGGCCTGGCGCTGGACGAGGTGGCGGGCTCTCCGAGGCGGAGAAGGTTCCGCTTTATGGTGAAAGGACCCAAAATGCGGGAATCGTTGTCTGCCTCCATGAGCACGCGGACCGATGCAGTACCTGCGGGGAAGCGAAGCGGACCGGCGCTCTCTGCCCAGGGTCTGACGAAGCGTTTCGGCGACCGGGTCGCGTTCCAGGACGTCTCATTCGAGATCGGCTACGGCGAGGTCTTCGGCTTCCTCGGGCCGAACGGCGCCGGGAAGACGACGACCGTCCGGACGTTGGGCACACTCCTATCGCCGACCGCGGGCTCGGCGACGGTCGCCGGCTTGCCGCTCACGCCGGAGAACGGCGAGCAGATCCGCCAACGCATCGCGATCATGCCGGAAGCGCCGGGCCTCTACCTCCGCTTGACCGTCGCCGAGAATCTGGAGTGCGTCGCGGGCCTCTATGCGTTGCCCGATGCTGGGAAGCGCATCGAGCGCGTGCTGAGCGCCGTCAACCTCGCCGGGCGGGCCAACGATGTCTGCGGCAAGTTGTCCAAAGGGTTGCGCCAGCGGGTCAGTCTGGCCAGGGCGCTCCTCAACGACGCGGAGGTGCTCTTCCTGGATGAGCCGACCGCCGGTCTCGACCCGGTCGCCACGCGCGACGTCCACGACCTGATCGACGGGCTACGTCAGAGGGGCGTGACGATCTTTCTCACCACGCACCGCCTCGAGGAGGCGGAACGCCTCTGCGACCGTGTCGCGCTCTTGAACACGACCTTGCGCGCGATCGGCCGGCCCGACGATTTGCGCCAGCGGCTGTTTGCCAGGACGCTCCTGGTCCGAACGCTGGTGCCGCTCCCCAAGCCGGCCCGTGTCTTCGGCGGCCTCCCGACCGTCGACAACTGGCGCCAGGACGGTCCCGCCACCTACGTCCTTACGGTGACCGACGCGACAGCCGCCGCGCCCGCGCTCACCAGAGCGCTCGTCGCGGCCGGAGCCGACGTGCTCTCCATCGCCGAGTCACACCACTCGCTCGAAGACGTCTACCTCGAGCTGATCAACGAGGACGTGGAGGCGGGCACTCCATGAGCAGAAACACGACCCGCGTGCTGGCCATGTATCGTAAGGAACTGCGCGAGTACCGGCGCAGCCGCTTCATCATAGTTACGATGGCGGTCATCCCGCTGGGGGTGGTCATCTTCCCGCTGATCTTGGTCATCGCGCTCCCGGCGTCGGATGCGAATGCGCTTGGTGGCGATCCGCTGATGATCCTCCTGGGGATCCCGGCTCTCGTACCGTCGGTTGTCGCCACCTACGCGGTGGTCGGCGAGCGTGAGCAGGGCACGCTTGAGCCGGTGCTCTTGACGCCCATCCGGCGCGAGGAGTTGCTGCTAGCCAAGGCCCTGGCGGCTCTTGTACCGACGCTGACGGTCGGCTATGCGGTATTCGCCTTCTACGTCGTCTGTACCAAGCTCTTCGCCCAGCCGGCCGTGGCGTCGGCGGTGCTCCAGGCCCCGAATCTGCTCGCTCAGGTCCTCTTCACACCGCTCCTCGCCATCTGGTCCATCTGGGTCGGCATCGCGATCTCCACCCGCGCGAGCGATGTCCGTGTCGCCCAGCAGCTTGGCACGGTCGCGGCTCTCCCCGTGATCCTGGTGGTCTATCTCATGACCTTCAACGCGATTCACGCCACGCTTGGCCTGGCCCTTGGCGCCGCCGCGGCGCTGCTCATCCTCGACGGCCTGGGCTGGCGGATTGTGTCCGCGGCGTTCGACCGCGAACGATTGATCACGGGCACCCGAGGATGAGGTGTACGTAGGAGGCCCTAACGGAGCGAAGGCCGAGTTTCGGTCAAAGCGCTCCTCTCTGAGTGACGTGGGCATGACGATCCACGAAGAAGACAGATCCCGTCTCTCACCCCTGGGCTACCGGTACATCCATCTGTTTGGACGTTACGATGTCACCCTTTCCGCGGACATGCCTCCCGAGGGATTCCGCGCTCTTCGGCAGGCGGCCGAACCAGTGGAGGGCGATGAGTCCTCCGGCTAGCGTACGTTTTCGTGGCAATTATTGTCACGGGTCAGACCGCGATCATCGGCGGCCTAGCGGCGATAGCGGCGATCCTGATCGCGCGGGGAATCACCTGACTACAGCACGCATACCGCGCCGCATGCCGGTGCCGGGCCGA
>DATLQX010000310.1:0-18732 GCA_035534995.1 Chloroflexota bacterium
GATGATTGCCGCCTATCGCCTGCTGGTGGCGAGCATGAACGCCGAGGGGATGGCCTATCCCCTGCATTTGGGAGTCACGGAGGCCGGGAGCGGCGATGACGCGCGGATCAAGTCAGCCGTCGGGATCGGCAGCCTGCTCCTTGATGGTCTGGGCGACACCATTCGGGTCTCCCTGGCCGAGGAACCAGAGGCTGAGATTCCGGTAGCTCGTGAAATCGTCGCCCTGTGCGCCCGTCCCTTCGCGGCGGGAATCGCCAGTGCCCTCGCGGATGAACATGAGTTTAACCCCCCCCGACCCCGGTCGGGGGGCAGCACCGGGCCGACTGCGGTCGGGGAGGATCAAACAACGCCGCTCCCCTGGGACCCCTACCACTATCAGCGCCGCCGCGCGATGCCCGTGACCCTCGGAGCCCTGACTATCGGCGGCGGCGAACAGATCGCGGTAGTGGGGCGGATGAGCGGACGCGAGCCGGTGTCGCTGCCAGTGCTGGGTACCCGGCCACGGAAAGGCACGCGACCCGACCTGCTGGTGCTGGACGTGGAAGACGCGGACGCGGTGACGCGAGCGCGGGAATTGGCCTGGAAGGGCGCCGAACCGGCGCCCCGGCCCCTGGTCGCGCGTGGGCGCTACCTTGAACCGCTCCTGGCCGTGCTCCCCTTCGTGGAGGCGGTTCGCCTGGTTCTGAACGATGACCCAGGGGCCGCCGCGGCCGCCATCCAGGCTCTGGCGGAGGCGACCCACGTCCAGGGGCGTGCCCTGTGGCTTGAGGGAACCGTCCCCCACCCGGCCTCAGCCGTCGTCCCTCCCACCCGGCCTCAGCCGGAGGCCCTGACCCAGGCGGCTATCGCGGCCACCGAAGCGGGGCAGACGGCCCTGCTCCTCAGCCTTTCGGCCCCGGACGCGCCATCCATGGTGGAGGCGGCCCGCCGGCTGGTATCCCAATTGACCGAGGCGGACCTTCCGTACCCCATCGTGCTCCACGCCCCGAAAAGCGAGACGCCCATGTTGCCCTCGGCGGCCGCCCTGGGCAGTCTCCTCTGCGACGGGATTGGCGACGCCGTGGAGGCAACCACCGTTCCCCTGGCCTTCGATCTGTTGCAAGGCGCGGGCGCCCGGCTCACCCGTACTGATTACGTGGCCTGCCCTTCATGTGGGAGGACGTTGTTCGATCTCCAGAGTACTACCGAGCGGATCAAGGCCCGAACCGGACATCTACAAGGAGTGAAGATCGCGATTATGGGCTGCGTGGTCAATGGACCGGGCGAGATGGCCGACGCCGATTTCGGCTACATGGGCGGTAGTCCCGGGCAGGTGAATCTCTACGTGGGCAAGGAATGCGTGGAGCGCGGGGTGCCGGAGGCGGACGCCGACGAGCGCCTGATCACCCTGATCCAGGCCCACGGGCGCTGGGTCGAGCCGGGAGCCGATCATGGCGAGTAGGCTGATGCTGAAGGGCCCTCTCGATCTCCGCCGGCCTACGATCATCGCTGCCTTCACTGGCTGGCCCGACGCGGCCGAGGCCGCCAGCCGGGCCGTCGATTTCATGCGCGTGGCACTTGACGCGCGGGCGGCCGGGCGGATCGCCGGCGACGACTTTTACGACCTGTCCAGTACGAGGCCGGTGGTCACGGTTCGTCGCGGACTGGCCCGATCGATGCGCTACCCGACGACTACCATCCATGCCTCGCGAAGCCTCGACGACCCAGAGCACGATCTCCTGCTGCTGAGCGGCCCAGAGCCAAACCTTCGTTGGCGTGAATACATTGAGACGGTCCTCGAGTTGGCGGCCCAGTGCGACGCGCGGATGGTCTATAGCCTGGGCAGCATGTTCGCCGCCGTCCCCCATACACGCCCGGTACGCATCGCCATGGCCGCCGCGCAAGTAGAGACGCGGCGGCAACTGGAGCGGCTCGGCACCTCGCCAATCAGCTACGAAGGGCCCGGCAGCCTCCACACGGCGATTCTGGACACCTGCCGGCGCCGGCACGTTCCGGCCGCTACTCTGTGGGGGCAGGCTCCCGCCTACGCGCAATTGAATTGGAGTCCGCGGGTCTCCCTGGCTCTGGTGGAGACCGTACGGGACGCCACGGGGCTTCCGCTGGATCTTTCCTTACTACGCGCCAAGGCCGCGCAGGTTGATAACCTCCTCGATCGTCTGGTGCAGGGGGACGAGGATGTGCGGCGTACCGTGCAGGTCTACGAGCAGCGCTACGACGGAGAGCCGCCGACCCCGAGCAGCCTCCCATCCGCCGAGGCAATCGTCAACGAGGTGGAGGCATTCCTCCGCGGCGATCAGCGAGATCGCGAACCGGAGGATCTCTAGGAGTCAGTCGCGCTGGATTGGCACCACGATGCCCCTGTTCCTACCAGGGGACCACGGTCCCCGCCCACCCTCTTATCCCACCTTCACGTATTGGTTGAGGGTGGCGGCAACCACGCCGGGAGGAATGTCGGCGTGGGTGGGCAATCCGCGGGCGCGCCCATGCACGTAGGCTACCCCATGCCGCGCCAGGTGATCGAGGATATTCCCGTCCCCGACCCACGATTCCAGCTTCTCCTCTACCGCTTCATGGATATTGGTCAGCGCCTCATCAATGGTGCGGCCGGTGGTCGCCACCGCGATGGCGGGACACGATGACTTGTAGCGGCCGCCGTCGGCTTCAATCTGGACCAGGAGGGACAGGGTAATATCGTCGGTCGTCGCGTTCATGAGGGATCCTCCGTGGCGGGCGTCTCACGGCCAGGACTAAGGGTTCGGCCCATCCACAGTACCATGAGTCATCCATTGTGTCGAGAGCCACCAAATGTCCTATGTGGGGGACCAGCTCACGGCGGTCCCTACGGACGGCACCTCGATCCAGGTCTGGCCGGGGTTGAAGGCTACCGGCCGGCCCTGGGCGTCCAGCAATTGGAGTGCTGCCGCCTGGGAATCTTTCCGCCAGGTTCCTTGCGTCTCCCGGCCGTCGCGGAAAAAGTATGCCTGCCCGGTCCCGATGGTCCCCACGCTGATGCTGCCCGGGGTGTCGCTATTGGGGTCGGGGACCACGGGAGCGAAGAGCACCACCACGTTGGCGGGGGCGATCTGCCGTTGCGAGTAGGCGTCGCGGTGCGCGACCCCGCCCATGAATCGCGGATAGCAGTCGCAGAGCGGGTCGAAGGTGTAGCGGACCTCGTAGTCCGGGGCCGAGAAGGGAATATCGATCCAGCCGCCCTTTGGCCGCGCCGCCAGGGACGCCGGTGCCTTGTGGATCAAGACAGGGAGAGCCGGGGCCGGCCCGGTACCGGCCACCGCGCGGATCAGCGCGGTGGATGTGTAGAAGTTATGCGGCGCGTATCGGTCGCTGGCCCGCCAGAAGGCGGTGCCGAGCGCGCCCAGGCCGTCGATATTGTCGATTGAGGGAATGTAAGGTAATTCAGCCAGGGCATCGTTGTTTCCGCCGGCGTGGGCGAAAATGGCGCCCAAGCCGGCAGCCCAGGAGTCGAAATAGATTCGAGCGCTCCGCACCGGGCCTACGATGGGCGCGTCCTTCTCTAGATAGACGGCCAGAAAGCGGGTGATCCCACCCTCGGCCAGGGTCTCAAACACCAGGCTGGCCCGATTCAGTCCCGCCTGCGGGCGCGCGTCGGGAGCGTAATTCTCCACCACCACGGCGATCGGGCGCCGCGAAGCCAGATCAGGGCGCGTGGGCAGCCCGCTGAGTGGGCCTGGTAATCCGGGGCCGGTATCGGTGAGCGTATCCTGGGCTACATACCGGGGATCGGGGGTAAACAGGGCACTGCGCGCGTGATCGACCACGAAGGCGCTGGTGCTGCCCAGGGTGAGGTCGGTGGTCGCGGCGTGTGGATAGAGGTGCGGACGGGCCGGAACCCCGCGTACCAGGGGCGGGACGGGCGTCGGATCGCTATGCCTGGGGGGAAATGTCGGGGTGAGGGGAGCCAGGGGAGTCCGCGGCGCGGGTGCTGATTGGAGATCGGGACTTCCATGCAGCGCCCCCAGAACAATCAGGGCGCAGCAGACAGCGAGGAACAGCAAGAGGAACGCGCGCTTCCACGAGCCGCCGATCAGCCATTTCACGAAGCCAATTCCACGATTCTCCCGCATAACACGAAAGGGGCGCCCGGCGCCCCCACCAAATCGGGCCTAGTGTACACCAGTGGCGCAAGGGCGACAATGGGAAAACCGGACAAGAGCGTGCCTTATGCTCGTGGTTAAGGGTGCGTGGTCGGGGCGCGGGTCTCAGAGGCGAGACGCGCCCCAGGATAGCCCGCACATCCAGTACACTGGAGGCACGCCTGGCGATTCCGATCCGACCGATTCGACCGATCCGTCCGAGGCACCAAGGAAGTAGCCGCATGATTGAACGCTATAGCCGCCCGGAAATGGCCGCCGTTTGGGCGGAAACCGGGAAGCTTGATGCCTGGCTCCGGGTGGAGGTAGCGGTCTGCGAGGCATGGGCGGCGGAAGGGGCCATCCCCACGGCGGCGCTGCCCGCGATCCGCGGAGCCCGCTATAACCTTGACCGCATGAAGGCAATCGAGGCCGAGACCGGGCATGACGTGATCGCCTTCCTCCGCTCGGTGGGCGAGAGCATCGGCGATGAAGCGCGGTATATTCATCTCGGCCTCACCAGCACCGATGTCGTGGATACGGCCCTGGCGCTGCAGATTGGCGAGGCGGGCCGGCTCCTCCTGCGCGAGCTTGGCGCCCTGGAGTCAGCGGTGACTACGCAGGCGGTAATCCATCGCGGCACGGTGATGATTGGCCGCACCCATGGGATCCACGCCGAACCCACTACCTTCGGGTTCAAGCTGCTCACCTGGGTATTGGCCCTACGCCACGCGCGGGGGCGATTGGCGCCGGCGCTGGCGGATCTGCGAGTGGGGAAGCTGGCGGGGGCGGTGGGAACTCACGCCAACCTACCGCCTTCGGTGGAGGAGCAGGCCCTGGAGCGGCTGGGCTTGCGAGCGGCGCCGGTGGGCAGCCAGGTGCTGGGGCGCGACCTTCACGCGCATTTTCTCGGCTGCCTGGCCGTCCTGGCCGCCTCGCTGGAGATGATGGCCACGGAGATCCGCCACTTACAGCGCACCGAGGTCCGCGAGGCGGCCGAGCCGTTCGGTGAGGGTCAACAGGGCTCCTCGGCCATGCCGCACAAGCGGAACCCCGTCCTGTGCGAACGGATCTGCGGCCTGGCCCGCGTGGTCCGAGGCTACGCGCAGACCGGTTTGGAGAACGTCGCCCTCTGGCACGAGCGGGACATCAGCCATTCCTCCGCCGAGCGGGTGATCCTTCCCGATGCCTGTCTGCTCACCGACTACCTGCTGGCCCAGACGCGCGAGGTGGTCGAGGGCATGCAGGTGGACGCGGCCCACATGCGGCGCAACCTGGAGTCATCGGGCGGGCTGATCTTCTCGCAACGGATCCTGCTGGCCCTGGTGGAACGGGGGATGAGCCGGCAAACGGCATACAAGCTGGTGCAAGAACATGCCTTGCGCGCCTGGAAAGAAGAGCGCCCCTTCCGCGAACTTCTGGCCGCCGAGCCCGCGATCACCGCCGTGCTGGACGAGACGACGCTGGCCGGGTTGTTCGACATCGGGTACCACCTCCGCTACATCGACGAGGGGTACCGGCGCCTGGGGATTGAGATGAGCCCCTGACGCCACGCATCCCGGCTTATTGCAGTTTCACGAAATAGCTCTTGCACGCCAGGTCGATCAACTCCTTGGCCAGCATCGGGCGCACCTTCAAGTATTGAGCAATGTCCATCAGTTGATCGAGAAGGTCGCGCGGATGGCATGAACGCATTTGCATACCCAGTTTCACATAATACTCGTTGTAGACATAGGCCAGGGCCGCCTCGTTGTATTCGATGCTTCGCTGGGAGCAGGTGCGCTTGAAGATCTCGCGGAACTCGTCGATGGTGGGCGGCGTGATGTTGATCTTATAGCGAATACGGCGCAGGAACGCATCGTCCATCAGATCCTTGGGGTCCAGATTGGTGGAGAAGATCAGCAGTTCATCGAAAGGGACTTCCATTTTGTTGCCGGTAATCAAACTCAGGTAGTCGATGCGCCGTTCCAGCGGGATGATCCAGCGATTGAGCAGGGCGCGGGGGGAGATCTGCTGGCGGCCAAAGTCGTCGATCAGGAACATGCCGCAGTTGGCCTTCATCTGGAGGGGGGCCTCGTAGATACGGCTCTCCTCCGACATCCTGAGATCCAGCTGATCCAGGGTCAACTCGCCGCCCACGATTACCACCGGCCGCTTGGAGAGCGCCCAGCGCTGGTCCACCAATTCGGGATCGGTATCCTGAACCTTGTGGTGGTGAGCCTCGTCGAACACGCGGATGATCTGCCCCTCGACCTGGATGGCATGGGGAATGTAGATGTGGCCGCCCAGCAGAGTGGCGGAAACCTCGGCGATCGTGGTCTTGCCGTTCCCGGGAGGCCCGAAGAGGAAGATCGAACGGCCCGAGTTGATCGCCGGCCCTACCTGATCGAGGGTTTGCTGGTTGAAAACGAGATGGCTAAAGGCGGCACCCAATGCCTCGCGGGTCACCACGACGTTGCGGATAGTCTGCCGCTGCACGGCGAACGTGTAATCCTGCAGCGTGACCGGGCACGGCCCCGCGTACATGTTCCGCTCAAGGGCTTCCTTGACCCGATTCTGGCCCTTCTCGGTGAGGGAGTAACGATAGGTCGTGGAAAGCACGCCGGTACTGCCGCGCACCTCGACGAAGGTCTGGGTTTTCAGACTCTCAAGGATTCCTTCAACTACCTGATAGTAGGGGAGGCACATGTTGGCGGCCACGGTAGCCCCCGCCATCACGCCGCCAAAGTAGATGTGCTTGAGCAGGAGATCGCTGATGAAACTGGCGTCCAAACCAGTGTCCTCTATCGAGTTGACACTGGGCGGTACCATGGTCGCTGTTTCCTCTGGGGCCACTAATGTCGCCATATGCTACTCCCGGTATAGTTCGGTGATCGGGCCTGGAAGCCGCCCTTGCCCGGCGTTCTCCTTGCCATGACTCCTTGAGCCCAAGCGTCTCCGGCCCAGGTTCATCTCAAACCCGCCGCTCGCTCTCGCGAAGGTGGTGCGGGTTGAGCAAGCCGCGGAGCTTCTCGATCCGCCGCTGCCGCTTCTCCTCCAGATCTTGGTGGTTGTACGCTTCCAGGGTCTCTCGGATCGTGGGTGCCAGGGTGAGAGGATGGAACGGCTTGGTGATATAGTCGAACGCGCCTTCCTCGTAGCCGCGAAGTTCGTCCTCGAACTGGCCCTTGGCGGTAAGAAAGATAATGGGGATCTCGCGCGTGGCCGGGTTATTGAGGATAATCCGACAGACCTCGAAGCCGTTAATTCCCGACATCATGATATCCAGCAAGATCAGATGGGGCCGCGCGTACTCCAGCATGCGGAGGGCCTGCTCGCCGCTGAACGCGGTTTCCACCTCGAAACCCTCGAAGTTAAGCGTCTCACTGACCAGGTCGCAGATCAACTCGTCGTCGTCTACTACCAGGATCCGATCCGCCATGGCATGCTCCTTCCCCAATCCTGCTCGGATGGCATCCACTATAACACGCATGGCCGCGCGCTCGAAATAGCCAACTTGAGGGATACGAGTCCCGGTCCTATCCCAGCGCCCTAGCATAGCCTATACTCTCCTATGCTATACTAGTTCAGCCTGACGTAGTATCGCCGTGGCCGTGGGGGCACCGGGTGCCGGACACCGTCTGGATGACGGTGATAGCGGTCGTTGACAACCTGAGTGAGGGCACCCATGAGGGGTGGCCCTACAGAGACTTCAAGGAATTTGGGTCACGCTATAACGAGGGCGAAAGCGGCGCCGAAGGGAAAGAAGAGGCGGATGGAACAGGTACTCTATCGGATTGGCGAGGCATCAGCCCAGCTTGGTCTCTATGACAAGAATAGTAATACCCTGAGAAGTTGGGTGGACGAATTCAAGGACTTCCTTGGCAGTTCGGCCAATCCAGAGTCAGGCCGCCCACGCTTTTTCACCGAGGATGACTTGCGGGTGCTCCGCGCGATCCGTGACTTGCGCGGCAACCATCTGCCCTACAGCGAGATTCGCACTCGGCTGGGCCAGGGCGCTCATTCGCTGGAGCGTCCGGAGCCGGAGGCCGGCGAACGACTGGAGCGGCTTCCCACCACGGATCTTGCTCCTACCCTGGCCGAACAAGTACAAACCCTCCTGGCCCCTATGTCGCGAGCGGCTGATGAATGGCATGCCCTGGCCGAGCAATATCGGAAGCGTCTGGAAGACCGCGAGGCCCGCGTGCAGTCCCTGGAACAACGGATTGAGAGCCTGCAAACCCGCCTGGAGGAGACCCACACGGCGGCGA
Organism: Chloroflexota bacterium; assembly: GCA_035534995.1. GTDB lineage: Bacteria > Chloroflexota > UBA5177 > JANWHV01 > JANWHV01 > JANWHV01. The sequence continues at coordinate 8,360 of DATLQX010000310.1, forward strand.
TCGCCCTGCACACCAGCGCGATCAAACGGATGGAGGATTTCGCCGAGCAGCAGGGACGCCGCCGTCGCTGGTTGTTTCTCTTCTGACGCAGGAAGATCCTGACCCTAAAGAGTCATGGCACGATTCGTTGCGACTAAAGTCGCCGGCGTATGCCAAGATGTATCACCCCTTACGTGGTCGTTCTCCTACCATGATACTTTAGGGTCAGGATCAAGCCCGATCAGGAGAGCTGCTTAAAAAGATCCCGCACCCGCGGATAGAGCGGCAGATAAACCTCGCGATAGAGGCGCTGATAGTGATCGCGCGCCGCCGGCTCGGGCTCCAAACGCTCCCGAATGTGGGCCATGGCCCGCGCGGCCTCCCACACATCGGCATAGGCGCCGTTGCCCGCCGCCGCCAGGCAGGCCGCGCCCAGCGCCCCCGCCTCGACCACGGCCGGGACGTCGATCGGCAATCCCAGCACGTCGGCCTTGATTTGGTTCCATAGCGGGCTGTGCGCCTGACCCCCCACCGTCACCGCGCCGTCCGCGGCCCCGGCCGCCATGGTCGCCTCATACACCTGGCGGATCGCGTAGGTGACCCCCTCCACCACGGCCCGGACCAGGTGCGGAGTGGTATGGCCGGCCCGGAGGCCGAAGAGGACGCCGCGCGCGTCGGCATCGCGCACGGGGCCGCGGTCATCCGCCGTATAGGGAAGGAACAGTCCAGCCAGATACGGCAACAACAGCAAGCCCTCGGCGCCGACGGGGATGGCGGCGGCTTCCTCCAACCACTCGTCGTAGATATGCACGCCAAAGAGGCCGCCCAGCCAGTCCAGTGCCAGGCCGCTGGAGGAAATGGTAGCCCCCAGGTAGCGGCAACCCGGCGGCTCGGGATAGGTGCCGGGTGGGGGAGCCCAGGCGCCTGACACCGGTTCGCCGCAATGGACGAAGCCGCCCGAGGTGCCGCCCAGGATCACCGATTGACCAATACGGGTAAGCCCGGCGCCAATGCAAGAGGCGATCCCATCGTTGGTGCCGGCCACCACCAGCGTCCCCTCGCGAAGCCCCGTGCGCTCGGCGGCGGCGGCGGTGACGGCCCCCACGGGAGTTCCCGCTTCCACGTAGGGGGGGAAATGATCGCGCGGGAGCCCGGACTCCCCGATTTCGTCCTCGAACCAGGTGGAGGAGGCATGGGGAACGCCGGAGAGCAACGAAGCCAGGTAATCCCACGATTGGAAATACCAACGGCGCTCGGGATCGGGGTCGGCGCGGTGCAGGCGCAATGCCTTGGCTACGTAGTGTCCGGGGTCCACCGGGCGGCCCAGGACGGCGCCAAGCTCGTCGGCCTCCGCCTGCGCCCTTTTGTCCATCCAGGTGAGGGCGGGGCCACGAGGGCGGAGGCGGCTATCGGTAGCCACCAGGGTGGGGCCCTGGCCGCAGACGGCCACGGCGGTGACGGACGAGAGATCCTCCGCGCGGCTGATGGCGCGAAGTCCGGCGCACACCGCGTCCCACCAGGCCGCCGCATCCTGGGTTACGGCGCCGCGTTCGGGAATCATATGGCCCGCGTGCGGAATGATCTGGATGGCGCGGAGCGATCCATCGGGCTGGAAGAGCCCTACCTTCACCCGCGCGGTTCCCAAATCGATCCCAATAAACCGGGCAAGCGCCGGGATGCTCCTCACGACTTTTCCCCGGTCAACTGTGGATAAAACCCCGAATTGTGTGGATAAGCAGGGCAAACGGGGGACAACCACACATATGGCACTGGATCAAATGGGGGAAAAGAAGGGGGGAGCACGGGATGGTTTCGCCGACTCTTCCCCCACTTATCCCCGTTATCCCCAGCCATCCCCAAGGATTCCACAGGTCCAGCGGAACCCGCCGAGCCGGATCTCCTCTGGCGCGGGGCGGTTATCCCCGCTGTCCACGTCCCTACTACGGTTACATCTACATATTCCATCAAAAAAGACAGATCTCTTGTAGATACGGTAGGGTGGGGATGGATTGTCGGGGACACCCTCACGCGGGCAGCCCTTCCAGGCCCAGGGCTGGAGCGATGCCCCGCATGGCCTCCAGCACGAAGCCGATATGCGTGTCCAGGTCCACGCCCAGTTCGGCGGCGCCGTTGGTAATATCGTCGCGGTTGACCTGGCGGGCGAACGATTTATCCTTGAACTTCTTCTTGATCGAGGCTACGTCCAGGTCATGGATGGACTTACTGGGGCGGACCAGGGCGGCGGCGGTGATCAACCCGGTAAGCTCATCCGAGGCGGCGAGGGCCTTTTCCATGGCGGTCACGCGGGGAAGGTTCAGATAGTCGGCGTGCGTGAGGATAGCGTGGATGATCGGCTCCGGGACGCCGCGTTCGCGGAGGATAGGCGATCCGTGATGAGGATGTTGGTCGGCCGAGGGGTGAATCTCCCAGTCGAAGTCGTGCAAAAGTCCGGTCAGCCCCCACGTATCCACGTCGCCGTCGTAGCGTGGCGCGTAGGCCCGCATGGCGGCCTCCACGGCCAGGCAATGGCGGACCAACGCCTCGTTCTTGATATATTCGCGGACCAGGGCCAAACCTTCCTCACGGGTCATCGCGTGCTCCCTCGCTCTCTACCGATCATGCCACGATGGCCCAGACCGAGACGCGGCTCGCCGCGTCTCGGTCTGGGCCATCGTGAGCTATTCCGCTTCCGGCTCCACGTCCTTGGCGGCTTCCTCGTCCTCGTCCTCGAAATCCGCGACGCCGGCCTCCGCGGGATGTTCGCGTTGCTCGGCGGAAAGATCCTCCGCCACGAAAACCGCCTCGTCTTCCTCCATCGCCTGGAGTTCAAGGGCAAGATCCGCGACCTCCGGCGCTTCCGCCACCGGTGACGGTGCTTCCGGCTCCGGCTCTACCGGCGCCGTACGCTCCTTGGGGCGGGCAAGCGGGGTGTTCCTGGTCCCACCGCGGCGCCTGCCAATCTCGTACAGCACAACCCCGGCGGCCACCGAGGCGTTGAGGCTCCCGATCTTCCCGCTCATGGGCAGGCGCACCAGATAATCGCATTCCTCGGTGACCAGGCGGCTCAGCCCCTTGCCCTCACCGCCAATCACCAGGGCGATCGGGTTATCGACCTCAAAGTTATCGTAATCGGTGCCGCCCTCCATATCGAGACCGACAATCCAGTAGCCCGACTCCTTGAGGCGAGTCACCGTCTGGCGCAGATTCGTCACCTCGGCGATAGGGAGGTGCTCGGCGGCGCCGGCGGAGGCACGCACCACGGATGGGGTCACTCCCACCTGGTTGTGGCGCGGCAAGATAGCCCCGCCGACCCCGACCGCCTCGGCGGTGCGGAGGATAGAGCCCAGGTTCTGCGGATCCTGAATCCCATCGAACAGGAGAACCAACGGCTGCCCCACTTCGCGCTTGGCGCCCTCCAGCACGTTTTCGAGGTCCACGTACTGATAGGGGCGGCAGGTGGCGGCGATCCCCTGGTGGTTCGCGTTGCCCAACACCTTATCGAGGGCGAAGCGATCCACTCGCACCACTGGAATATGCTTCTCGGCGGCCACGGTCTGGATTTCACGCAAGTGATCGGCACTATCGTTGACCCCGGCCGCCAGGTACACCTTGACCACGTTGCCCGCGCGGAGCGACTCCAAGACCGGCCAGCGGCCGTAGACGTCGGCCTTGACCGGCTCGAACTGATTCACCGGAGGACGCCCCATCCGGGTGCTGGTCCCCAGGGGCCGACCCTGACCCTCGAATGGTGCCCGCTCGGGGCGGCCCTCGAAGGGGCGCCCGCCCTGATAGCCAGGGCGGCCGCCGCCGTAGGCCGGACGGTCGCCGCCAGGCCGGGGACCGCCGAACGACGGACGATCCCGATCGGCATATGGGGGGCGATCCCCAGTGGGCCGAGAGCCGCCGAAGGACGGGCGGTCGCCGGCAGGACGATTGCCGCCAAAGGGCGGCCGCTCCCCATCGCGCCAGCGGCTGTTGAAGGCGGGCCGATCAGCCTCCGGCCGGCGATCCCGCGGTTCACTCTCTCCCTCGAACTGCCGCCCACCTTCCGGACGCGAACCGCCAAACGAGGGCCGATCACTCCCTGGGCGCTCGCCGTAGGGGCGGCGCTCGCGATTCTCGAAGGGCGGCCGGCGGTCCCGGTCCCCGAACGGAGGCCGATCCCCGCGCTCGAACGAGGGCCGTTCGCGCTGCTCGCTAAAGGGACGGCGCTCCCGGCTTTCGAACGGAGGCCGTTCGGGACGCCCGCCCTCCTGGCCGCGCGGCTCGAACGGAGGCCGTTCCGGCCGTCCACCCTCGGGGCTGTCATTCTCGAACGAGGGCCGTTCGCGGCCCCTCCAGCCTTCATCCTGCTGACCGCGATCGTCGCGGCCCGCGAAGGGCCGGTCATTCCGCGGCTCGCGCGCGTCAAAGCCGCTCCGCGGGGGTCGCGGCGACTGGAATGGCCTCCAGCCCTGCTGGCCGCTCTCCTGCCCACCATGGCGCGGTCCACCGCTGCTGGGACGCTCATTATCACGGCGGAACCCTCCGCTACCCCCGCGTGGCCCACCACTACCGGGCCGTTCGTTATCGCGGTGGAAACTGCCCCCTCCGCTGCCGCCGCGGGGAAAACCGCCGCGTGACCCGCTGCCGGGGCGCTCGTTATCACGGCGGAAACCCCCGCCTCGCCTGCTCGAATCGTCAGTGCTCATCGTTATCTACTTCTTCCCGCGGCGCGGTCCCATGGTTGCCCGCCGCAAATGGGTCATCAAAAAAGGGCCGCATTATCTGCCATGGCCCTGGGGCGGTAGAGTCCGCCCCGTCATTACACGCCGGCGCCGGTTGCTTGCCGGGCTGCCCGCGGATCCCGCCGCCAACGGGCGCCCTGGGGGTGATCCTCCACGATCACCGACAATTGCTTCAATTCATCGCGCACCGCGTCGGCGCCCTGGAAATCGCGGGCGGCGCGGAGTGACTTGCGCCGGGCGATCAGCACCTCGACCTGTTGGGTAAACGCGGGGCTTTCGGCCGCCGGACCTTCAAGCGGCGGGGTCAGGCCGAGTACCTCCATGATGCGGTTGAATGCATCCTGGGCGCCGAGGAGGGCGCCCTTCACGGTAGGGTTGACCAGCTTGGGATCGCGCAGGAAGTCCTTATAGCGGTTAATCTGGGCCGCCAGGTCGAAAAGGGCGGCTATCCCCTGCGCCGTATTGAAATCGTCGTCCATCCCGGCGTGGAAATCATCGAGCGACCGCTCGCTCTGGGTCAAAAGCTGGCGGGTCTCCTTCCGCGTTTCCCATTCCACCGGCTCATTGGGATCCTCGATCCGCACGGGCTCCCAGTTGAGGAGGAGATCCAGATTGCGGGCCGTCGTGCAGAGCCGCTCCCAGCCGACCTCGGTCACCGCGAGAGATTCCTCGGTATAGGTGACTGGGGTGCGATAGTGCTGCGAGAGCAAGTAGAGGCGGAGTACCGAGGGTTCGTAGCGGGCCAGGATGTGCTTGACCGTGGTGAAGTTGCCGAGCGAATGCGACATCTTCTCCACCTTCTCCTCGCCGGCGGCGGAGGTGGTGACCACGTTCAGGGTGCCGTAATGGGTCCAGTATTTGACAAATGGTTCCTGGCCGGTGGCGGATTCACTCTGGGCGATTTCGTTCTCGTGGTGGGGGAAGATCAAGTCAGTCGCTCCCCCATGGATATCGATCCGGTCGCCCAATTCAGCCCGGACCATGGTTGAGCACTCGATGTGCCAGCCGGGCCTTCCCGGCCCCCAGGGACTGTCCCACCAGGGCTCGCCGGGCTTGGCCGATTTCCAGAGGGCGAAGTCCCGCGGATCCTCCTTTGCCCGCTCGCCCTCTCGAGAGCCGCCCCCGTCGATCGGGGGAACGGCTTCCTTGCCGCGGGCCTCCAGGCCGCGGCCGGTCGCGTTATCAATGGCGGTATCCCGCTTGGAGAGGCGGCCGTAGGCGGGGAAACGAGGGACACGGAAATAGACGTCCCCTCCCAGGGAGTAGGCGTAGCCGGCGGCGATCAACTCCTGGATCATGGTGATGATCCCGGGCATGGCTCCGGTGACGGTGGGGTAGACGTCAGCGGGCCGGCAATGGAGGGCTTCGACACTCGCGAAGTAGGAGGCGCTGTATTTGCGCGCCACCTCCTCGGGAGTGATCCCCTCCTGCTGGGCGCGGGCGATGATCTTATCGTCAACGTCGGTCACATTCTGGATGTAGCGCACCTGGTAGCCACGGTATTCTAGGTAGCGGCGCAATAAATCAGCGGTGACAAACATCTTGGCGTGGCCGATATGCGGCTCGTTCTTGGGCGTCAGCCCACAAACATACATCCGGACGGGATCGTGCTCCGGCGCGAATTCCAGCTTCTGGGCGGTCCTGGTGTCATAGATACGCAAGCAGCCTGCTCCTCACAATGGCTTTACTGTCCTGGCAACCCCACCTCTCAGTGTAGCGGGATAGCGAGCATAACCGTGTACAAGGCTCTTGCCATGGCCGCGTCGCGATTCGTCCGGCGAACTGCTCCTAGAAGGGCGTGCCCTGCCGCGAAGCGGCCTACCAGATCTCAGCCAGTGGGAGGCGGAAACCGGGCACGATGTCGCCGCCATCGAGGGAGGCGGCGTCGCGCGGCGTATGTGGCGCCGCGGCACCGGCCGTCCAGATATCGATGGCGCGTCGCTCCGGCCAGACAACCCACACCTGGCGAACGCCCCGGTCGAGCCATAGCCGCGCCTTCTCGCCTATCTCAGGTTGATCCTGGGACGGAGAGGCAATCTCCACGACCAGGTCGGGAGCAAGCGGCCGGTAGGAAGTGCCCCGGCGGGGCGGGGGCAGGGGCAAGCGCTCGGCCCGGACGAAGGCGATATCAGCGCCGAGCACCGTATCGGCGGTCCAGTCAGTGGCCACGGTGGGCTGGGCCCAGCCGTAGAGCGGTCGGGGCGCGGCAAGCTGGCTGCTCATGGACTGGATCCTCCTTTCTAAGGTCAGCGTAACAGGTATGGTCAACCTAATGGCTGAGTCCCGTACGGTGAAGGCGCCGCGAAAGGGAACGCTTGAAGGTTCTCTCGTTTTCGGTACTCAGCCCCGGCGGACAATTATCCGCGAATCCTATATGCTAGGCTATACCTCGGCACGGAGGTTGAACGGCGCGACGGACGACGTGGCCCGCGCCGGAGCGTACGATGGAGTTGAGGATCATGACGAAGCTGACCGCCCAGGATGTGATGACACGCGCGGTGATCACCGTCTCGCCGGACAATCCAGTCGAGGCAGCGGCCGAGCGGATGGTCCGTCACCGGATCACTGGTCTCCCCGTGCTCGATGAAAGCGGCGCCGTGGTGGGGATGGTAAGCGACTTCGACGTGATCGGCAAACAGGGACGCCTGGTCCGCGACATTATGACCACCCAGGTGATCAGCGTTTCCCCCGCTACCGATCTGGACGAGATCGGGAATATCCTGACGGGAAAGCACATCCGCCGCCTCCCAGTGGTCCAGGCGGGCACCCTGGTGGGAGTGGTGAGCCGGGGCGACGTAATCAAGCGAATTGCCCAGCGGTGGACCTGCGCCGTATGCGGTGCCGTGGAGCGCGGCCCGCTCGCGCCCGCCTCCTGCCCGAGCTGTGCCGCCGACGGCAGCCAATTCACCCTGGTGGACGAGCCGCCGATGATGTACCGGGACATGTAGGGTTCAACCGATGTCGCCCTTGTTGAGCGAGGCCAGGAACTCCTTGTTGCTCTCGGTTCGGCCCAGGTAGTTCAGCAGAAGCTCGGTGCCCTCGGTGCCGCCCACGGCGGCGAGCATGCGGCGCATCAGCCAGACCCGCTGCAAGGTCACCTCGTCCATCAGCAGTTCCTCGTGGCGGGTGCCGGAGCGTTGGATGTCGATGGCGGGGAAGATGCGCTTCTCCGCCAGCTTCCGTTCCAGATGCACCTCCATGTTGCCGGTGCCCTTGAACTCCTCGTAGATCACGTCGTCCATCCGGCTGCCGGTGTCGATCAGGCAGGTCGCGATCACGGTCAGGCTGCCGGCCCCCTCGATTTTGCGGGCGGCCCCATAAAAGCGTTTGGGCGGGTAGATGGCGTTAGGATCGATGCCGCCGGAGAGGGTGCGCCCGCTGGAAGGCGTGGCCAGGTTATAGGCGCGGGTGAGGCGAGTAATGCTGTCGAGCAGGATCACCACGTCACGCCCTCCCTCGACCAGGCGCTTGGCCCGTTCGAGGGCCATTTCCGCCACGCGGGTGTGCCGCTCGGAGGGCTCGTCAAAGGTGGCGCTCACCACGTCGGCGCCGATCACCGAGCGCTCCACGTCGGTCACTTCCTCCGGCCGCTCTCCCACCAACACTACCATCAGGTAGGCATCCGGCGCGTTGGTGGTGATCGCGTTAGCGATCTGCTTGAGCAGAACAGTCTTCCCGGCCTTGGGCGGGGCGACGATCATTCCGCGCTGACCGCGTCCGATTGGGGCTACCAGATCGATCAGCCTGGTGGCGAGGATCTTCGGGTCGGTCTCGAGAATGAACATTGTATGGGGGTAGACTGGGATCAGGTCATCGAAGTGAGGGCGCCGCTTGGCGATCTCGGGGTCCACTCCGTTCACCGCCTCCACCCGGAGCATCCCGTAATATTTCTCGCTCTCCTTGGGTTGGCGGACCTGGCCGCCCACGCTATCGCCGGTGCGGAGGCCGAAGCGGCGGATCTGGGAAAGCGAGACGTAGACATCCTCAGGGCCGGGAAGGAAGCGGTCCTGGCGGAGGAAGCCGAAACCCTCCTCCACGATATCGAGCACGCCCTCGCGATAGAGATTGCCCTGCTGTTCCGCCTGGGCTTGCAACAGGCGGAAGACGAGGTCGTTCTTTTTCAGGTTTGTCACTCCACTCAAATCCATCTCGCGGGCCAGATCACGCAACTCGGGCAGGGTCTTGCCTTCCAGTTCGGCCAGAGTGGTCCGCTTTCCCGCCCCGCGATCCCCCTCCGGAGACTCGCGGAAGGTCGCGCGCGTCCGGGGCTCGCTGGGCTGATCGTCCGGCCCGCCGCCCTGCCCACGGGCCAGGGCGGCCCGCGCCGAGCGATCCGAAGGTCGTTCGTATGGGTCTATGACTTCCCCGCCCGCGTACGATCCCGCCAGATCCGGGGATCGTACGTCGTGGCGCTGGAGTCCATCAATCTCTCCCAATGATGCACCGCCTCTATCCAACGGGTGGTACCCGAGCGTGAACGCATTGATAAGCTGTGGGTGCGGGCGCCGTGCCCGGTATACTGCACGCCGCGCAACAGTTCGCCATTGGTAATACCGGTGGCGGCGAAGAAAATATTCTCCCCGCCCGCCAGGTCGTCTGTCGTGAGCACGCGGGCGAACTCACTCTCCGGCAGGCCCGCCTGGATTGCCGCCTGCTTCTCCTCGTCGCTCCGGGGCCAGAGCCGGCATTGAATTTCGCCGCCCAGACACTTCAGGGCGCCGGCGGCCAGTACCGCCTCGGGCGCTCCACCGATGCCCATCAGCATATCGACGCCCGTGTAGTCCTCCATGGCGGCGGTGAGAGCGCCGGCCACATCGCCATCCGTGATCAACTTCAGGCGGGCTCCGGCGGCGCGGATAGCGGCGATCAGGGCCTCATTCCGGGGACGCTCCAGCACCACCACGGTCAGGTCGCTCACGTCGCAATCGCGCGCGACCGCCAGCGCGGCCAGGTTCTCGGACGGTTCGGCATCGAGATGGACGCGCCCTTTTCCGGCCGGCCCCACGGCGATCTTATCCATATACATAATGTGGGGCGGGTAATACATGGTGCCGCGTTCGGAGACGGCCACCACGGCGAGGGCATTCGGCAATCCCTTGGCCAGAGGGCGGGTACCGTCGATCGGGTCCACGGCCACGTCCACGCGCGGCGGCCGCCCATCGCCAATCGTTTCGCCGATGTAGAGCATGGGCGCCTCGTCCTTCTCGCCCTCCCCGATTACCACCACCCCATCCATCTCGATGGACGAGAGGGCATAGCGCATGGCATCCACGGCCGCTTGGTCGGCTGATTCCTTGGCCCCCTTGCCCATCCAGCGCCCGGCGGCCAGGGCGGCGGCCTCGGTAACCCGGACGATCTCCAGTCCTAGATTGCGGTCAAGACTATCGCTCAACATCCTGTCCTCTCCGTGGGGCCGCGTCCGCTCACGAGAGACCCTCCCGGCGACGGCTCCCATAGGCGGTATCGCGCGGCAATCCTGCCATGAACTCTGGGAACACTCGAAACGAGGTCTGATTGCCGGCGTCGAACGCGACTCCAAGGCCAGGATAGCGCACGCACTGGCGATTGGACGAGGCTCGCGCGCGACCTCGGGCGATGTGAGGTTTGACCGCGGGGAGCTTGGTTGGCTTTGGCAAATTATAGGCAGAGTCTCGCCAATATGTCAAG
>DATLQX010000311.1:0-5591 GCA_035534995.1 Chloroflexota bacterium
CAGGCCAACGCCCTGGTGCGTTCGGCCCAGACCGTGTTGCAGCGGACGGCCCTGGCGGCCGGGGTAGCGGGCGTGGGCTACGGGCCGCGCGGCGAGCAAGCGAGGATACAGCAAATCAGCCGGCGACGGCAGGGACGGTGGGCATAGACGATGACGGCAACTTTTAGCGGCGTCAACACCGCGCTCCGCGGCCTCGAAGCCGAGCAGATCGCGATGAACGTGAGCGGGCAGAACACGGCCAACGCCTCTACTCCCGGATACTCGCGCCAAATGGTGAATCTGCAGACCACCGACCCCATCTCGGACCCCGCTTTGGGGGCCGCCGGCCCCGGCCAGATGGGCACCGGGGTCCAGGTGACCTCGATCACGCGGGCTCACGACAGCTTCGTGCAGCAGCAGGTGATCTACCAGAACGGCCAGCAATCGCAGTTGCAAACCCAGAGTGATACGCTCTCTAATATCAGCCAGATCTTCAACGAGCCCAACAGTACCGCCGGGTTTGGCACCCTGTTGAGTAACTTCTTCACCGCCTGGCAGGGCCTGGCCAACAACCCGACCGACCCCTCGCAGCAGGCAGTGGTGGCTCAGCGCGGCGCCGATCTGGCCGGCGGCCTGAATGGCGCCTCGGGTTCGTTGCAAAAGATGCAGGACCAGAATAACGCCGAGATCGGCGGCTTCGTCACCCAGATCAATACCTTGACCGGCCAGATTGCCTCCCTGAACCAACAGATCGCCGAGGTCACGGCGGTGGGCCAGCAGCCGAACGACCTGAAGGACAAGCAGGACAATCTGGTCAATCAGCTTTCGCAAGTTGTAGGGGTGCAAGCCACCTATCAGGCCAACGGCACCGTGAACGTGGCGCTCGCCGGCTCCGGCACCCTGGTGCAGGGGATCAATTCCTATCAATTAGCCACGGTCCCGGACGCCACGCAGCCGCAGTTCACCGCCGTGGCCTTTCAGGGCCATCCCGGCCAGCTTCCGATTAGCGGCGGCACCTTGGGCGGGGCGATCACGGCCCGCGACCAGACGCTTGGCGGCCAGCTCACGACCCTGAATACCCTTGCCGCCAATATCGCCTCCGCCGTCAACAATCTTCAGAGCACCGGATACGGCAGTAACGGCTCCACCGGGGTCAATTTTTTCGTCGGTACCACGGCGGCAACCCTGGCCCTCAACCCGGTGATCGCCGCCGATAACACCAATATCGCCGCCAGCTCGGCCCCGAATGAACCGGGGGACGGGAGCATGGCCACCAAGATTGCTCAACTCCAGGAAATCCCGGCCGCCGGCCAGCCGACCACCCTCCAGGATCAATACAACGCCATGATTACCCAGATCGGGGTGAATGGGCAGCAGGCCCAGACCAACCTGACCACGGGAACTTTGGTATTGCAGCAATTGACCAATCAGCAGGAGTCCGTCTCCTCGGTCTCGCTCAACGAGGAAGCGAGCAACCTGATGCGTTACCAGGCGGCCTATGATGCCGCCACCCACGTGATGTCGATCATGGACCAGACGATTTCCGCCATGATCACCCAGTTGGGAGGCTAGAGTCCATGCGAATCAGTGATCAGCAAGTCGCGGATCTGCGGAACTACGAGGTCAATAACGCCTACGATCAGCTTATTCAGGCCCAGAACACGCTGTCCTCGGGCCGGCAGATCAACGCGCCGGCCGATAACCCGGCCGGGACCGGGACAGCCCTGAGCTTGCAAGATGAGCTGGCCCAGAACGCCGCCTTTACCGCCACGGCGAACGATAGCCAGAGCTGGATGCAAACCACCACCAACGCCTTGAACGGAGTGAATGATACGTTGCTCTCGGTTCGGACCCTGGGGGTGCAAGGGGCGAACGGCACTTTGACCGCCGACGAGCGGACGGCCCTGGCCAACCAGGTGGGTCAACTGATTCAGCAAGGGGTACAAGCGGCAAACGCGACCTATAATGGACAGTATGTGCTGAGCGGGCAAAAGACCCTGACCGTCCCTTTCACCACCACCACCACCGGTGGTATGACCTCGGTTGCCTATCAAGGCGATAGCGCCCCGATCACGCGCGAATTGAGCCCTGGATTGGTATCTCAGATAGGCATACCGGGGAGTAACGCCCTTCCCGCCGTCTTCAGCGCCATGTCTCAATTGCAAACCGACTTGCTGGGGGGCGATTCGGCCACGATCAGCGGCGATCTTGCCACTATCGATAAGGCTCAGGGCAGCCTGTTGCTGGCCCAGACCTCGGCGGGCGCCATCACCAACCGTGTGACCGCCGTGCAGGGATCATTGCAGAGCCAGAATACTACCCTCACCGCCCAATGGTCGGGGATCGTGGACGCCAACTTCGCCCAGGCATCGGTCACCTTCAACGAACGCCTGGCTACCTACCAGGCATCGCTCACCGCCGCCGGCAAAGTGGTACAATCCAGCCTCATGGACTTCCTGAAGTAACATGGCAGCAACATCGCCGGCAGGCCCGGCGCCCGCCGAGGGCCTGGTGATCGCGACCGTCCGCTTCGGTACCATCGAGCAGGTGGTGGTCGCGCCCAGCGCCCTCTTTAGCTTCCCCGAGGCGCTGCCGGGTCTCCCCGACAGCCATCGCTACGTGCTGATCGGCGACCAGAATAGCGCCCCCCTGTTCTGGCTGCAATCGCTGGAGGACCAGGCGGCCTGCCTGCCGGTGGTCGAATCGGCCTCCCTGGCGGTGGCCGGCTACGCCGAGCAGGTAAGCCAGTCACTCGGCGCGGCGCCCGACGCGCGCGTCTTCGTGGTAGCCCGGTTCGACCCCGAGGCAAACAGCTTCGTGGTGAACCTCCTGGCTCCGGTGATTCTGGACCGGCGGGCAGGCACGGGCAAACAGATTGTCCTGGACGGTCAGGGCTACGCACTGCGCCAGGAGGTGCGGTGGGACGCGACGGCCCGGAACTTCGTCGTGCCATGCTAGTGCTCAGTCGGAAAACCGGCCAGGGAATCCGGATTGGCGATGCGATCCGGATCATGGTGGTCGCGGTGGACGGCCAGTTCGTCCGTCTCGGGATCGAGGCGCCGGCGAGCAGCAAGATCCTCCGCGAGGAACTGTGGCACTCGATCGCCCAGGACAACCAGGCCGCCGCCGGCGCCGTCTCGGCCACCGCCTTCGCCCAGGTGCTGAGGGGCTCGGCGCCCACTGAGGCGGAACGGGAGGCGGAAGGGTAGGGGACGCGGGACCGCTAGAATCACGGAGGCGCGGAGGGAAAAGAGACCACGGAACGGGTCTGCCCTTATCCCTGCTCCTCGACGCTGCGCTACGTCCCCTTCCTTGGCACGCTGGGCCCACGTCCACGATCGCGGCAGTGGTGATCAGCAGGCGGTCTACCCGGCCGCCCGATCGGGCGCTGGCCCGCTTGATGCACGCAGCGCCAGTTCTCCGGGCATGATCACCCGGCGCGGCGGCTTTCCCCCGCCCAGTAACTCGAGCAGCACCTGCATCGCCCGCCCCCCCATCTCGTGCATAGGCTGCCGCACCGTAGTCAGCGAGGGCTCCAGGTAAGCAGCGATCGGAATATCGTCAAAGCCCACCACCGAGACGTCCTGCGGGCAGCGGAGGTCGAGGGCGCGCACGGCCCGCAGTGCGCCGAGCGCCGTCATGTCGTCATAGCAAAAGAGTGCGGTGGGACGTGCCTCACTGGTAAGCAGGCGAAAGGTGCTCAGTTCGCCCGCGTTCGCTCCCTCGTCCGTGGCGATCACCAATGTTTCATCGATAGCGACACGCGCCTCCTCCATCGCCTGCCGAAAGCCGTGTAGACGCCGCAACGAGGTCGCCCGGCCGATGGCGCCGATGTAGGCAATACGCCGGTGCCCCAGGCTCAGAAGATGATCGGTCAGCATACGGGCGCCCCTCCGATCGTCGCCCGCGATGCGATAGGCGTGCGTGAGCGCCGAGGGCTCCGCCGCCTCGGCGCCGGGGATGAAGGATGCCTGACCCGTCACCTCGTCCTCCGGTTCGATATGCTCGTTGTTAATGAAGACGACGGGCGGCGCGCTGGCATCGCGGCGCCAAAGCACCTCGGGGCCGCGACTTGAGGCGCCAATCACGATGCCATCGACCCGCTTCTGCCGGAACAGGGTGATCGCTTTTTCCTCTCGCCGCGCGTCCTCGTAGGAACTGGCGATGAAGGCGGCATACCCTGCCTCCACGGCCTGATCCTCGATCCCGCGGATGATCTCGGCCCAGAAGGGATCGGCGATTGAGCTGACCAGCACGGCGATGGTGCGGGTGGTCCGCGTGACCAGCCCGCGGGCCAGGGCATTCGGCGTATAGCCGAGCGCCGCGACAGCCTCCTCCACCCGGCGTCGCGCCTCCGGACTGACTCGGGGGCTGTCGTGCATCACGCGGGAGACGGTGGCCACCGACAGGCCGGCATACCGCGCCACATCGCCGCTGGTCAACTGCCGTTCACGCATGCTCGTCCGCGTCCCGTCCGTCGTTGTACGCGATTGCCTCGCGCCGGCCATGAAGCCCTCTCGCGCGCGATCCCGGGACCGGCCGTGCCCCGTACCTGCCTCCGTTCGCCGGCTCAGGTGGCCGCGGCCATGGTGGGCGTGCCGGACCGCGCGAGGCGGGGGTCGGCCAGCACATCGTCCAGAGCATTGTACACCTTGTGAAAGGCGGCAACATAGTAGTCCATCAAATCCTCGTCCTGGCCGCAGAGCGGATGACGCTCGGACCCGATCAGCAAGGAGCAGTCGAGCAGGCGGGCGGCCTCGGGATAGGCGGCCGGATCGTACGTAATGTCCCGTCCGGCCGGAGGCATAGTCCAGGGAAAGGCGCCGCCAAAGCCGGTTCGTCGCTGAAACACGGGATAGGCGGGGAGCGGGGTCGTATGCCAGAGGACCGCCTCGACCCCTTCGGCCCGGAGGGCCATGAGCATCCGGTCACGCACGGTCGTGTCATCGGCCGCGAGGCCCATCTCCTCGGGGTGCAGACGGAGCCGATACTTCTGGAAGACGTGGGTACGGTCATCCGGCACGCAGGGCGGATGAACTCCCGGCAGCCCGGCCAGTCCGGCGGTAAGGCGGGCCGCGTTACGGGCGGCGCGCGCGTTCGACTGATCGAGGCGGGCGAGCTGGCTGCGCGTGAAGGCGGCCGGCATCTCCTGGTTGCGGTAGTTCCAGCCGATCACGTATGAGTAATAGGGGCGGAATAACTCCTCGTCAAGCAGTTCGGTCCGCTCGCCAAAGACGCGGAACATATTGGCGCGTTGGATCAGGGCATCATCATTGGAGACCAGCAGGCCCCCCTCACCGCCGGGCAGCGACTTGGTGTAATTGAGGCTGAAAGCGCCCATCCGGCCCAGGGAGCCCGCGCCGCGCCCTCGATAGGTGGCGCCGTGGGCCTGGCAGGCGTCCTCGATCACCGCCAGCCCATGGCGCTCGGCTATGGCCATGATCTCGGCCATGTCGGCGGGGAGACCGTGGATATGCGCGGGGATGATCGCGCGAGTCCGCGGACCGATCAGCCGCTCGACCTGCACCGGATCCAGGGTGTAGGTATCGGGCCGGATGTCGGCGAAGATGGGGATGGCCAGGGCGTGCAAGATCGCCAGGGCCGAGGCGGAG
>DATLQX010000312.1:0-8658 GCA_035534995.1 Chloroflexota bacterium
GGTGCCGTCCTCGAAGTGCTTGACCGTGCTGACCTCCACGCCTCGTTCGACCAGTTCCGCTCGGGCGGCCTCGATGTCGGGCACGACGAGTTGCAGACCCTTCATCGAGCCCGGCGGCATGTCGCCGAGCCCAGTGCCCACCGTAATCGAGCAGGCCGAGCCGGGAGGAGTCAACTGCACGACGCGGAACGTCTCACTCGGATGGTGGTCTACATCGACCACGAAGCCTACCTGCTCGCTGTAGAAGCGCTTCGCCCGGTCCACGTCCGCCACCGGAACCACCACCAATTCGAGTTTCCAATCCATGAAGTTCTTCTCCGTTTGCTGTGTTGTAGAGGGCATCTCTCGTGGGTGCCCCTACACGCTATCTCCATCCATGCGATCTGAAACCACCACGTGGGAGCATGTACCGTGCTATCCCCGCCGCGAGTTTCAGCTCCCCGAGGCCATTCTGGCGACCAGTTCGTCCAGGCGCTCCATCCCCTCGTTGACCCCTTGCTCCATGCCGGACGCCATCATGCCGTCACGGTCCTCGACCGACTGGAAGACGGCGCTCTGGCGCAGCAGGGTCTTGCCGCCCTGGTCCTCGAAAGTGACCGTCTGCAGGCAGACGTGGCCCGGCGTACCCTCGAACTCGAAGGTCTGGACGATGCCATCCGGGGACGGCGTGCCGTGGTAGACCCCGTGGAAGCCGTAGTCGTTGCCATCGGCGCCCCGAGAGGTGTAGCGCCATCGGCCGCCATCGCGGGCGTCAAGGCGGTCGATGGTCGTGGTCACCGCGCGCGGCCCGAGCCATTGCGCCAGCAGATCGGGATCGACGTGGGCGCGGAAGAGGAGCTCACGCGGCGCGTCGAACTCCCTGGTGATCTCGACGTACGGCATGCCCGGCTCCGCGATGATCCGTGTGGTTGCCATGATGCGTTCCTTTCCGATCATAAGAGCCTCGATACGGTCAGTCAGGGTGATCGTCCCGCAACCCCGCGAGCAGCGCGTCGAGCCGGTCATAGCTCTCGTCCCAGAACTCCTGGTAGCGGGCCAGCCAGGCGGTCGCTTCGCGGAGCGGCTCCGCCTCAAGGTGGCTGAAGCGGGCGGTCGCCCGACGCCGGCGCGAAATGAGCCCAGCCTGTTCAAGCACCTTGAGGTGACGGGAGATAGCCGGCTGCGACACCTTGAAGGGGGCAGCCAGTTCCCCAACCTTGGCGTCACCTTTGGACAGTCGGGTGAGGATCGCGCGACGAGTGGGATCGGCGAGCGCCCCGTACACGGCGCTGAGTTGGTCAGTGGACATTCATAACCATCTCATTTCATAACTGATAGGTTAATATTAGCCAACACGCGCGAGGCTGTCAAGGGCTGGGCGCGCCTCTTTGCGCGTTGTAGGGGCGCGGATCTCCAGACCTGCCCAGGTGGCCACTCACTGACCCGCGCCCCTGGATCTTCCCCGCCGACCGCTGTATTCGCAAGCACGCAATTGGGAGGGGTAGCGGGAACTTCAGGCCAGGATCGAGACCATGTCGAGCACGCGGGCGGCGAGAACCGTATCGCCCTCAAGGATGACATGAGGCATGGCCGCGTCTTTGTTCAGTCCTTTGGTGAACAGGCGCCACGCGGTCTCCTGATCGAGGGTCAGCGTCGCGTCGGGCGATGGGACGGTCTCGGCGGTGAGCGCCCAGGCGCCGTCCAGCTTGAGCACCTGCCATGCTTCGCCGGCCTCGCCCGTGATCACCAGACGTACGGTGGTGCCGGCTGGCGCGGCCACCGCGCGCAGGGTGTGCGGGAGCGCCCGCGCGAAGGTGTCAAGCACGGGGGCGAACCAGGCGCGCTCCTTCAGTCCGGGCTGTCCCACCGCGTCACGGATATGCTGCTGGTGCATCCAACGCTCGGTGTATTCCCTCGCGATGTGCAGCCAGACGGGCGCCGGATCGGGCCCGGCCCAATTGACCGGCATGCCGATGGCGTCAGGGTCGAGGCGCGCGAAGTACTGGTGGATCGCCGCACCGGTCACGCCGAGGAACTCGCGGAGGAGCCGGGGACTGATGCGCCGGGTGGCCCGCACCCAGTCATCGTTGCGGCGATTGATGAAGACGAGCAACGACTCCCACTGGGTAAAGTCGACCCCTTGCGTGGCGTGACGATCGATATATCCGTCGCGGCCACCCGAGAGATTACCGATATCGCCGCCGAGGATGTGCAGCGCCACGTCGTGGACGGACCAGCCGGGGCAGGCGGTCGCCATCGCCCACTGTTCGGGAGACAGCCGGTCGAGCAGATCCAGCAGGCTTTCGCGCTCGCCCGGGAACAGATCGATGACCCTCACCGGACCCAATGGCTGCATGGCTCGGCCCTCCCCGTACGCTGCTCCGCGATAATACGTTTCGGTAGGGGCACCCCTTGTGGGTGCCCTTGGCCTACCGCGCGAGGGCACCCACAAGGGGTGCCCCTACAACAAATCAAACAGGGTCGCCTGATTCCGCATTAGCCCGCCTGTCCTCGCCAAGCGTCGAGAACGGCCGGTAGGCCAGGTCGTAGCCGAAAGCTCGCGGGCCGACGACCGCCAGACCGGTTGGGGTGCTCAGCTTGGGATCGGCGGCGAAGGCGAGCACGCACACCCTGAGACCATAGCGCAGAACCTCGGTGCCGATCGGCTCGCCGCTATCGTCGTCCAGGATGCAGATCAAGTCGGGCACGGTGATCAGCACCTGCCCATCCTTCCAGGCCACCAGATTCTCGTTCTGAATCGCCACCCGCATGGTGCTGCCCGTGTCGGCCTGGAAACCCTGGATGATCGCCTCGCCGCGGGCGAAACCGCCGGTGGTCACGCGCTTGATATCGCTGATCTTGCCGCGGAAGAGCAGCCGCGCCCCCAGGGGCGAGAGCGCCGCCTCGGGCCGGATCTTGTCGCGTTGGGCCTGGCGCACCGCGCGGCCAATGCGCCGGGCCAGCGTATAACTGCCCCAGATCCCCGCCTCCTTGAGTTGCCGGCCGCGCAACACCGGCATCGCCAGCCCGGCCGATCCGCCCATGGACACCGTGATCACCCGGCCCAACCGTTCGGTCCAGAGCGGATCCTGGGTGCGGGCCAGGATCAGCACGTTCCCTTTCTCGTCGGCCAGCGCGGCGGGCGTGGTGGAGACGCCGCCAATGTTGAAGGTGTCCATTTGCAGCTCCGGGAAGGCACGGCCCATCGGATCGGCATCCACCACGGGCAGGCCCACCCGCGCGGCCACCTCCAGGGGAACCATGCTGTTGCCACCCCCGATCTCGCCGCAGACGACCGCGCGGGCCGGCTCGCCCAGATGTTCCTCAAGGGCGCGGAAGGCCATGGTCGCCTCGGTGCCGCGCGAGAGTTTCTCGATGCTCACCGTGGGGGCGCCCATCCCCGACACCGCGATCAGCAGATCGTCGTCGCCCACCGTCTCGGGCGGCAGGATCTCGATCTCCGCTCCGTCGCGGATAGCCTCCTGGACCATGAGCTTCCCCAGGTACGGATTGCCGCCGCCGCCGGTGCCCAGGACGCCGGCCCCCAGGGCGATATGCTCCACGTCCTCGCTGGTCAGGATCCACCTATCTTTGCTCATGCTGCCTCTGGATCGAGAAAGTCGCGCAACCCATCGCCCAGCAGGTTGAACGCAAAGACGGAGATGGCGAGGGCGGCGCCGGGAAAGGTGGCCATCCACCAGGCATCCTGCAAGTGATTTTGCGCGTCGGCAATCATCGTGCCCCACTCGGCGGTGGGTGGCTGCACCCCCAGGCCCAGAAACGAGAGCCCGGAGGCCGCCAGGATGGCGTAGCCGACATCAAGGCTGAGTTGGACCAGGATCGGAGCCACGGCATTCGGGAGAATATGCCTCCACAGCATCCGTGGAGTACGCACCCCAAGGGCTCGCGCCGCCTCCACGAAGTCCAACGACCGGATCTGCAAGACCTGGGCCCGGGCCAGGCGCGCGTACCACGGCCACCAGACCACGGACAGCGAGAGCATGAGGGTGCCCAAGCCTGGGCCGAGCGAGGCGCTGACCGCGGCGGCGAGGATGAAGCTGGGGAAGGCCAGGAAGACATCGGTAATCCGCATGATCACCTCGTCGACCACCCCACCGAACAGTCCGGCCACCGCCCCTACCGCCGTGCCCGCGATCACCCCGAAAGACAGGACCACCGCCGCCACCAGCAGGGAGACGCCGGTACCGGCCAATACGCGGCTCAGGACGTCGCGCCCCACTTCATCCGTGCCGAAGAGATGGGTGCTACTGGGGCCGGCCAGCAAGTGATCGTAGCTCGGGGCGATGGGGTCATAGGGAGCGAAGGCACCGCCGAAGATCGCGGTCACCAGGAGGGCAAGGAGGAGGACAAGGGCGGCGCTGTTCAGCGGATTGGCCCGTAGGAAGCGCCTCGTGGTAGCCATCATTCCCAGATGAGTGAGGACAAGCACATCCTCCGGGCGATCAACGGTCTCGTTGTCCATGGTTAGCGGTACCTGATCCGTGGGTCGAGGAGGGAATAGCCGATGTCCACCAGCAGATTGAGTAAGACATAGAGACAGGCCACCGAGATGGTCACCCCCATGATCGCCGGATAGTCGCTGGCGGTGATCGATTGCGCCGTATAGAGCCCGATCCCCGGCCAGGAGAAGATATACTCGACCAGCACCGCGCCGCCCAGCAGGTAGCCGAACTGCAAGCCGATCACGGTCATGGTTGGCAGGAGCGCGTTGCGTAAGGCGTGCCGGATCACCACGGTTCGCCGCCGTACCCCCTTGGCCCGTGCCGTCCGCACGTAGTGCTTGCCCAACGCCTCCAGCACGCCGGAGCGGGTGATCCGCATCACCACCGCCAACGGGCCAAGGGAGAGGACCAGGGCCGGGAGCACCAGATGCCAGAGGGCATTGACGAGGAGGTCGAGCCGCCCGGCCAGGAGCGAGTCGATGGTATAGAAGCCGCTGACCGTATTGGGCGGGGTCAAGGTGGGATCGAGTCGCCCGCCGGAGGGGAACCAGCCGAGATTGTAGTAGAGCACCAACTGGGCCACCAGGGCCACCCAGAAAATAGGGAGCGAGACTCCGCCCAGGGCCAGGAGGCGCGAGAAGTGATCGGGGAATCGGTTCCGTCCCACGGCCGCCAGGGTACCCAGGGGGATGCCGATCAGCACCGCGATCAGCATGGCTGCCAGTCCCAATTCGAGGGTCGCGGGAAGAAAGTCGCGCAGGTCGGTCCCCACGCCGCGCTGGGTGTGCAAGGCGACCCCGAGATCGCCATGCAGCAGATTGGAGATATAGGCCCAGTATTGGGCCGGCAGCGGTCGATCCAGGCCGTAGCTATGGCGTACGGCCTGGACCTGGGCCGCTCCGGCGTGGATGCCGGCCAGCATGCGGGCCGGATCGCCGGGTACCACATGCGAGAGGAGGAAGGTAAGCAGCGACACGCCGAACAAGACCGGCAACAACAGGGCCAACCGCCGGCTAATCAGCGCGATCACGAGAATGCCCCGCTACTTCGACATGGCGTAGTAGTCGTAGGTGTCGGTATAGGCTGGGTTGAGAAGATAGCCGTGGAGCGCCCGCCGTACCGCCGTGGTTTCCGGCAGATCGGCCAGCCACACGGCGGCGGGGTCCGCCACCAACGCCTGCTGCGCCTGCTTGTAGAGCCCAAGACGCTTGGCGGTATCCACCGTTTTGCCCGCCGCCTCCAGGAGGGTATCGACCGTATGATTCTTGTAGTAGCCACCGTTGCTTCCGGCCCCCGCCACCTGACTGGAATCATACTGGGGGAAGAGCCAGTCCCCCGCGTCGTTGTAGTCGGGATACCAGTACCAGGCAATGAAGTTCGGGCGCTGCGAGGCAGGCTTATTACTATAGTAGGTGCCGGTGAGGGTGGTGGACGAGACCGGCTGGACGCTCAGACTGAGGCCAATCTGCCCAAGCTGGGCCTGCATGACCTCCGCCGCGTATTTGGTGGTCTCGTCTTCCGCCTGATACCACAGGGTGAGCTTGGTCCCCGGCGCCACGCCCGCCTGCTTTAACAAGGCCCTGGCCTTGTTCAGATCGGTGGGGTAGAGCATCAGGCTGTTATCGTGCCCGGCCATGGTCCGCGGCATGGGCCCCTGTGCCTCCTTGCCATAACCGTGCAGGAGATCCTTGGTAAAGGCGGTGTAGTCAAAGGCATAGCACATGGCTTGGCGGGCGGCGGTGCTGGCCAGGGGACCATAGACATCCATCACCAGGCTCAGATTGCGGGCCCCGTACCGCGGGGTGGCGTCCACGCTCGGGTCCTTGGCCAGGGCTTGCATGTCGGTGGCCGTCAGTTGGTTGGCGATGTCGGCATCGCCCTTCGCCACCAATTCGCGCCGGGTAGCATCCGCGGTGACGATGTTGACCAGCACTTTAGTCACATGGGAGCCGCTCCAACCGCCCCAGTATTGAGGGTATTTCACCAGGGTGTAGCTTTGCCCCGGCACGATCGCCGACAACTGATAGGGTCCGGTCCCGGCGTCGTGAGTTTGCAACCAGGCATGCAAATCCTTGGGGTGCCGGGTGATCGCGGTGGGGCTGATAATATGGGTGCCCCAGACCGAGGTCATCGCCTGAAGGAAGACGGTCGAGGGCGCGGTGAGAGTGAACCGGATCGTATAGGGATCGACCACCGTGATCCCCTTGGGGGTAAAGAACTGGCCAATGATAAAGGCCGGACCCTGGTTCAGGTTCAGTTCACGGGTATAGGAGGCGCGCACCGCCTCGGCATTGAACGGGGTGCCGTCATGGAAGGTGACGCCGTGGCGCAGATGAAAGGTATAGACAGTATGGGCGGCATTCGCGCTCCACGATTGGGCCAGGGCGCCGATGATATCGGTGGTACTGGATCCGCGGAGCCGCACCAGGCTCTCGTATTCGCCGCGGAGGACGGCGGCCGCCTGGCTATCGTAACTGCTGGCTGGATCGAGATCGACAGGCGCCTCGGCGGCGGCCACGATCAGCGTATCGGCCGGGACGACGGCGGGCCGGGCTGCCCGCGCGTGGTACGCGCCCAGGCTGGGCAGCACGAGAACGGCGGTTACGAGCGCGCCGGATAATAGTGCGCGATTCCCCATGAACAGGCTCCCTTCATATATGGTCACCACATGATGGATTGATTGGCGACGCCGGAAATATTCGCCGTTAGGCCAGAGTATAAGGGATAGTGAGACGCGATGGCTGCCTGCCCAACCTGAACCGCGAGCTAGGGGCGCTTCACAGCCGCCGGCATGTCCACCCCGTGCGGCGCACCCCTAGACTTTAGCCAGGTTCACCTGAATGAGCGGTCAGACCATCTTACCGTACCAATCGCGGTGCCGGGAACCAGTGGCGGGTCCGGTTGCACACCGAGCAGACCGAGAGCATGACCGGTACTTCGACCAGCACGCCCACCACCGTGGCCAGGGCGGCGCCGGAACTGGGGCCGAACAGGGCGATCGATGTCGCCACCGCGAGCTCGAAGAAATTGCTGGCCCCAATCAAGGCGCCGGGAGCGGCGATCGCATACTCGACCTTGAACAAGCGCATGAGCCCGTAGGTGAGCGACGAATTGAAGTAGACCTGGATGAGCAGCGGGATGGCGATCAGCACCACGACCTGAAACTTGCCGGTGATGTTGTCGGCCTGGAAGCCGAAGATCAGCACCAGAGTCGCCAGCAGGGCGCCCATGGTGACCGGCGCGAACCGCGGCAGCAACCGCTCCTCAAACCAGATCTTGCCATGCCGGCTGACGAACCAGCGGCGCAGCAGGACGCCGGCGGTGAGCGGCACGACGATATAGATGGCCACCGCGTAGAGCAGCACGTTGAACGGTACCTCCAGGCTGGAGGCGCCGCTCACCAGGAAGCGCACGATGGGCGCGAAAAAGACCAACATCAGCAGGTCGTTCACCGAGACCTGCACCAGCGTATAGGCCGGGTCGCCGTCCGTCAGGTAGCTCCAGACGAACACCATGGCCGTACAGGGCGCCGCGGCCAGAATGATCGTGCCCGCGATGTACTGGTCGGCGTCCGCGGGAGAGATCCAGGCCGCGAAAATAAAGCGGAAGAACAGCCAGCCGATGAGCGCCATGGAGAACGGCTTGACCAGCCAGTTGACGAAGAGGGTGATAAACAGACCGCGGGGCCGCTTGCCGACCTCACGGACGGCCGCGAAGTCGACCCGCATCATCATAGGTACGATCATCAGCCAGATCAGGATGGCAATCGGCACGCTGATCTGGCTGCCGCCGCCGAACTCCCAGCCGCGCACCGTGTCGATGAGGCCGGGGAGGGCCTTGCCCAGGAGCACGCCGACCACCATGCAGAGGGCGACCCATACAGTCAGGTATCGCTCAAACGAGCCCAGCTTCTTCTTCGCCGGCGCGGGCTCGGCCCTCTCCGGCGGGGCGTGCCGCGGGTATTCCGCGGGAACGTCGGTCAACGTAACGGTATGTTCCACGGGTCATACACTCTTTCCCGCATACTCTGCCTGGGCGAGGCTTCGTAGGAAGACCGGGCCTACGGGCGCCTCGGCTTTCCAGGGTACCAGCGCGGTCCGCGCCGCGAACCGCGAACCGACCTCCTCAATGTAGGGTAGCTGGCGCAACCCTCGTTCGACCAGCACGGGGTCGCGGAAACCGTTGCCGGCAAAGCTCTGGTTGATCACCCAGGCGT
>DATLQX010000313.1:0-8723 GCA_035534995.1 Chloroflexota bacterium
AACATGATGATCGCGCAGACCAGGACCAGAACCGCGATCTGGATCGCCTTGCCGCCCCGGAAATGAAACCGCGGCGCCGCCGTCAGGTCGAGTGGTTGGCTTGCCATCAGCGTTCCTCCGCCGCTCTGGCCTGCCGCTCCAGGAAGACGAAGAGCAGAGCGGCCAGAATCGAGAGCACGAAACCAGCCACGCCAATGGTGGACGCATAGGCGGTGTCGTAGAATTGAAACGCCTCGTTATAGATGAGGATAGAGAGGGTCTGGGTCGTTTCCAGGGGGCCGGGCCCGGTGGTCTGCCAGATCAGGGTATATTGTTGATACGAGAAGATGAAGGCCAGAAGGGCGAGCAGCATCAGGGTCGGCTTGATCGCCGGAAGGGTGACATAGCGGAAGCGGGTCAGCGCGTTGGCCCCGTCCACGGTGGCTGCCTCATAGAGCTCATGGGGAACCCCCTGCAAGGCGGCCAGGATGACCAGTGAGTAGAAGGGGAACCCCTTCCAGACGGAGATCAGGACAATGGTCGCCAGGGCGAGATGCGGATCCAGGAGCCACCGGGGATTGTTATGCACCCACGGCAGCCAGCGCGCCATCTCGCCCAGGATACCGTAAATGGGGCTCGCCATCCAGACAAAGATGATCGTGGTGGGTATGTCGGGGAACGCCCAGGGCGTGGTCAGCAGGGCGCGGAAGATCCCTCGCCCTTTGAAGGTGCGATTCATCAGCAGGGCCGTCCCCAGCGCGACCGACAGCGCGACCACGATCACCGCCAGCGAATACTCCGCCGTGACCTTCACGGCCTGCCAGAAGGTGTTGTCGGTGAACATCCGCTGATAGTTCGCGAAGCCAACCCAGTTCGAGACCGTGGATCCCGCCTCGATATTACTCAGGCTGTATTGCACCCCCACGGCCATGGGATAGAGGACGAAAATACCTTCATAGATCAGAATCGGGAGCGCAAGGAGATAGGGTAAGTACTTGCGCCAAAAACGCGCGAACCCGCGCGCGCGACCGGCGGAATCCGCGAGCCGCCTCGGCGGCTCATGCACAGCTGCCACGTACCCCCCTGCCCTGTCACACTGGTTCTGAGTAAAGGCCCGCGTGACGCGGAACGCCTTGGTGAGGAAGAGCGGATGTCGGGCCGTACCAAGGGCCCGACATCCAACCCCTTCAGTTCGCGTGCCGAATACGTACTAGCGGAACCAGCGGTTCGAGGCGTCCTCGATCTGCTGTTGCGCGGCGTTCATGGCCGCCTGCACGCTCACGTTGCCAAACAGCGCCTGCTCGAAGTTCTGGGTGACGATATTGCCGAACTCCGTGTCGTGCGCGATGAAGTCGCCCTCGCAGGTCGGGAATGGTACGTGGACGATCTCCAGGTAGCCCTTGGCCCAGAACTGGGAAGCCAGATATTGCTTGACGCCGGGGACCGCGAGGCTCTGGGTGTAGGTCGGAACCACGTCCAGACACAACTCCATCAGCTTGGCGTTGTTCACGGGATCATACATGAACTCGGCGAATGCCTTGGCCCCGTCCATTTTCGGGGTGCCCTTGACGATGGACAGCGGGTGCAAGCGCGAGAGCGACTTCTTGCTGGGCCACGGTGGCGGCACGCTGCGGATGTAGGGATAGAGGGCGGGCGCGGTCGCCTTGTATTGGTTCACCGCCGCCGACACATTCAGGGTCTCGGCTATCTGGCCGTTGTCGAACAGCTTGGTCGCGACGGCATCAGTGGCGCCCACCGCCATGGTGTTTTGATATTGTTCGAGCCAGACCTCAAGGGCGGCCACGATCTTGGGGCTATTCACCAGCGACTTTTTCCCAACGGCCCATAACGTGTCATACATCAGGCAGTAGTTTTGCAACTGGAACCACCAGCCGAAGATCTCCGATGGCGAATTCGGCTGCCAGATCCCGAACTGATTGGGCTTCTTCGTCAAGGCGTGGAGCTGAGTTTTCCACTCGGCGGGAGTGGTGGCCAACTTGGTGATCCCCGCCTTATCGATGAGCTTCTTATTGTAGACGACCGCGAATGGCACCTCCACGGTGCTGATCCCATAGAGATGACCATCCTTGCGAAGGAAGTCGTGCGCCGCGGTTGGCACGGCGGGCTTACCTCCGATAGTCAGCTTGGCGACGATATCGTCGATCGGCTCAAGCGCGCCTCCCTGTACCAGCCGGTAGGCAAGGTCGGGGATCAAGGTGATCACGTCGGCGCTGATCCCGCCGGACGCCTGCTGGGTCAGCACATGCGAGGTGAAGTTTTCGGCGCCCCAGCCGGTCCACTTGATCCGGTAGTCGTTTTGCGAGGCGTGGAAATCCTTGATCAAATCGAACCAGGCGGTATTGCGGCCAGGCTCGAACTGGAACCATGACATCAGGGTGATGGTTTGGGGAGCGCGGGTGACGATCGCCGGAGCGGCCGCCCGGGCGGCGCCCGTCTTTCCAAGGGTCGCGGCCGCGCCCAACCCAACCGCGCCTGCCGCGCCGGCCTTCAGCACTTCGCGCCGGGTCTTTTTGGAGGAAAATAGCTCGTTGTCTTTCGTTTCCGAGGCCACGGACGTACTCCTTCGCACGATGGATGACCTGAATGTTCATACCGTAGGGATCGCTGTCTCACCCGCCCCGCGTTCTTTTCTCCGCTTCACCTCCTAAACAGTACACCTTCTCGACCGGTTTCCATTCATCTGTATACTGTTAGCAGCAATAGTAGGTCGTACATCCCGATCTGTCAATCATTTTGGCCGGGAGAGTTCCACTTATCCCGATCACCGCTGGAGGCACGGACGTGAAGATCGAGAAACTGGAAACCTTATGGCTGGACGCGCATCCCCATACCCTTTGGCTGCGCGTCCATACCGACCAGGGGCTGGTCGGGCTGGGCGAGACCTATTACGCCCCGCGGGCCGTCGCCGCCATTATCCATGACGTTCTGGCGAACCTCCTGGTCGGCCAGTCGGTGTTCGATATCGAGCGTCACTGGGCGAACATGTTCGCCACCGTGAACTTCTTCGGGTTTGCCGGCGCGGAGATGCGCGCCATCTCGGCGGTCGATATCGCGCTCTGGGATTTGTTGGGCCAGTACACCGGCCAACCGATTTACAACCTACTCGGCGGGAGGGTGCGCGATCGGGTGCTCGTCTATAACACCTGCGCCAATGGCGGCGCCTTTCCCGACTATGATGCCTGGAACGCCGACGCCGGAGCCCTGGCGGAAGACCTGTTGCGCCAGGGAATCCGCGCCATGAAGATCTGGCCGTTTGATCGACTGGCCGCCCAAATCACCGGCTTGCCGGGCCGGCGGGTGAGCATTCAGGCCGCGGGCCCGCTCGCCCACTACCTCTCCCCCGAAGCGCTGCGCGAGGGACTGAAGCCCATCGAGCGGATCCGTCAGGCGGTGGGAGATCAGGTCGAAATCGCCATCGAAGGCCACGCGCGCTGGGATCTGCCAAGCGCCCTGCGGATCGCCGCGGCCCTGGCCCCCTACAACATTCTCTGGCTCGAGGAGATCCTCCCACCGGACAATATCGACGCCTACGCGCGCCTGACCCAGGACTCGCCGGTGCCGATCTGCGCCAGCGAGCGCCTGTTCACCCGGTATGGGTTCCGCGAGTTGATCGAGCGGCGGGGCACGCATATCGTGATGCCCGATATTGTCTGGACCGGCGGGATCACCGAGGCGCGCAAGATCGCGATCCTCGCCGACACGCATTACCTGCCAATCACCACGCACGACACCGTGGGCCCGGTCGCCCTCTGGGCCGGCGCGCACCTGGCGCTGCACGCCCCCAACACCATGATCGTGGAAACCGTCCGCGGCTATTACCATGGCTGGTACAACGAGATGATGACCGAGCCGATTACGGTGCGCGACGGCCATCTGGAGCTTGCCGAGCGGCCCGGCCTGGGTACCGCGCTCCGTGGCGAGGTGCTCCGCCGTCCCGATGCCCATATCGAGATCAGCACGGCGCGCGAGGTCACCGAGAAGGGGAGCGAAGTACGGTGAGCTTTCAGGAACCGGATCTCTGGCGAATGCTCTATACCGATGCCGGCGAGTTCGATCTGCCGGACCGCTACCAGCAACAGGCGCTCGCCGCGGGGATCCGTATCGAGATGCTGGTGGGTCACGATCCCGGCGAGATCGCGGCCTTCGGCGCGGACTGCCAGGGACTCTTTCTCTACCGCGCTCGGGTCGACGAGACGCTGCTGGCCGCGCTGCCCCAGTGCCGTCTCCTGGCCCGTGTGGGGGTGGGGTACGACCTGATCGACGTGGAGGCGGCGCGCCGCCGGGGCGTGATGGTGACCTACGTGCCCGACTTTTGCACCGAGGAGCTGTCCGACCAGGTGATGGCGTTCATCCTCGGGTTCGCCCGCCAGTTCCCCTATCTTATGCACCAGGCCCGCCAACACGAGTGGCAGCAGGCATCGGCGATTCCGGCCATGCATAGGCTGCGGGGTCGGACCCTGG
Organism: Chloroflexota bacterium; assembly: GCA_035534995.1. Lineage (GTDB taxonomy): Bacteria > Chloroflexota > UBA5177 > JANWHV01 > JANWHV01 > JANWHV01. Next base: position 4,462 of record DATLQX010000313.1, read on the forward strand.
GCATCCTGGGCTTTGGCCGCTCGGGGCAGCGCACGGCGGAGAAGGCACGGGCATTCGGCATCGAGGTCCATGTGTGGACGCGCACCCCACGCCCGGAGTTGCTGGCCCGCGCCGGCGCCCACGCCGCCAGCTTCGAGGAGGCCCTGGGCTGCGACTACGTCTCGCTGCATCTCCCCCTGACCCCGCACACCAACGGCTTGATCGGCCGCGAGGCACTCGCCCAGCTCAAAGCCGATGCGGTGCTGATCAACATCTCGCGCGGGGCCATCGTGGACACCGGCGCTCTGGTAGAAGCGCTCCAGAGTGGGCGCTTGGCCGGAGCCGGGCTGGACGTGGTGACCCCGGCCCCGCTCCCGCCGGAGCACCCGCTGTGGTCGATGCCCAATGTGTGGATCACCTCGCATTCGGGCGCCTTCTCGCTGGAAGCCAGGGAAGAAGCGCTCTCCACCGTGTTTGAGGATGTGCTGCGCGTGCGCGCCGGTCGTCCGCCGCTCCACCCGGTCCCCGAGTTGCGCGAATAGAGCGTCATCCGGGCCGCGGCGGCTCAAGCCTTCCGCGCCAAGCCCACGGACCCACCAGAGCTTCGGAGTACCTGCTCTATCACGGCGTACGCTTCCCCAATCCAATCAGGGTCGCCACGTGCGGGATGATCAGGGCGCCCCGACCACCCAGGCGGGCATAGGTGTCCGCCAGCCGCGCCGGATCGCGGGTGGCCGCGTCTCCCATGTTCGCCCATAGGAGATGGTGCATGGGGATCACCGTGCCGGCATTGATTTGCCAGGCCAGCAAGGCCGCCTCATGGGGATTCATATTGCCGCCCGTGCCGTTGATGCACACCATCATCACATCCGGCGGTTCGGCTTGCAATCGGCGCAGCCGGCCGTCGTATTCGGTATCGCCTGTGTGGTAGATCCGGATTCCCTCCATGGTGATGAGCACGCCCATCGCGTCGGGCACTTCCCAGCCAGGGATCCCCGACTCGTGGCGGGCCGGCACATGCGTGATCTGTATTCCCTCCAGGGTCAGTGACTCACCGGCGGTGAGCGGCTGGATTCGCTCCCGCCCCACCCCCCAACCCAGGGCGCGGGACATCGCGGTGGGCGGCATCACGAATTGGCAGCGTGGACTGTGTCGGGCAATCAGGGGAATGGTGCCTGGATCAAGGTGGTCCTCGTGCCAATGGGTGACAATCAGGACATCGGGCCGCGCCTGCTCGGGCGCGATGGGCGCGGGAAAGGCGCGGCCCTGGCCAAAAATGGCCTGGACGCTGTCGGAGAGGTAGGGATCGATATACACCTGGGTACCACCGGGATTCTTGAGCACGAAGCCCGAGCCGCCGAGCCACCAGCACGCGACCTGTCCCGCCGGGACGGGATACGCCGCGACGCGGGCCGCCAGATCAGCCATAACGTCCATCTACCGCTCCCTTCGTCATGCATGGATGCCATTCCTCTTCGCCGAACCAGTGCTGACCCCGCCGGGCATGCGGGCGGGAGGTGCTTCAGTTGATCCCCCACACGAAGCGCGACAACACCTCGGGGCCATCCGCCGTGACCAGCACCATCTTTTCGACGCGGGCGCCCGTCGTCCCGCCGGGTCCGGCATAGGCCCCCGGCTCGACGGCAAAGACCATCCCGGCTTCGATCGGCGTCTGGTCGTACGGCACCAGACGTGGCGCCTCATTGACCGCCGTCCCAATCCCGTGGCCGGTGTAGTGGGCGGCCGGCAAGCCATGGAGGGCGAATGCTTCCCGTGCCGCGTCGGCGGCGTCGTGGGCCCGTTTACCGGGCCGCAGCATCGCTACCGCCGCCTCCCACGCTTCGCGCGCCGCGTGAAAATAGCGCCGCTGATCGGGGGACGGTTCCCCAACCACCAGGGTGTTGCAGCAGTCGGCGTAGTAGCCGTTCACGCAGGGGCTGATATCGCAGATGATCGTATCGCCCAAATCAAGCAGCCGGTCAACTGGCCCACCCGGATAGTCCACCACCGAGGTCCGCGGTCCAGATATCAATTCGCCGCTGATTGGGGTCGCGGCGCCGGCGGCGGCCTCGACGGCGCCGGTTAGCGCGTTCCAGAGCCGCAACTCGCTGACTCCCGCTCGAGCGTGTGCCCGCAGCGCTTCTTGTCCCGCGTCAGCCGCCGCTGCCGCTTGCCGCAAGAGGGCGATTTCGCGCGGGGTCTTGATCAGGCGGGCCCGGCGGATCGCGGCAGTAGCGTCCCGGATGGCGATCCGCGGGTACCGTTCGCTCAGGAAGGTGAGGGCCACCGCCGGGAGGGTCCGCGGCTCGATGCCGAGCTTTGCCCCGTGTCCAGCGGGCAGCACGCTATTCAGCAGGCTTGCTAATCCGGCCAGAAACTCCTTTTGGCCATCCACCGGCTCGAAATGGCCGAACGATTGATAGATGATCAGTGATTCGGTTCCCTGCTGGCGCGAGGCGGCGCTCGCCTCGGAGGCGGAGACGAGCAACCCGCTGGCCTGATCACTCACCGCCGCCAGGTTCGGGCCGGCGGCGAACGCGGCGCCCGCGCCGATTGGGAGCGGCGGACTAAAGCCAGAGACGTAGCGGATACTCGCCGGTTCCGACAGCAGCACGGCGTCCAGGCCCTCGGCGGCCAGCACCTCGCGGAGGCGGCTCACTTCTTCCCCCAACGGCGACATATCCATGGAGTTTCTCCTTCCTATGGCGGGCGACGTACTCTACGCTTTGCCTCGCAGGTTGTCAACAGTATACTAAGGTTCTAGATCGCCTGGCTACCAGCAGCGCGCGGCGCCGCGCGCCATACAGCCGAGAAGAGGAGGCTCCCAGCCTTGCGCGCGCATCTCAATCAGTCATGCTTTCCTGGCCTCCCGGCCCGAGACTTCCTTGAAGTGGCGGCGACGGCCGGGTGCGACGGGGTGGATCTCAATGTGCTGACGCGAGCCGAGGAGCCGAAGGAAATGGCGGCGGCCGCGCGGGCGACCGGCATGCATGTCTCGGCGATCCACGCCCTGATGGACTGGGCATTGCCCGACGACCCCGATCCTCGGGCCTGCCTGGCGAGCTTATTAGAGGCCGCGCTCGCGGTCAAGGCATCGTTGATTATCTGTGTGGCCCCGCTCCGCCTGGGTGGCTTTTCCTCGGACCTGGATCTCGGCTCCCTGGCGAGCGATCGGCTGGACGAACTGGCGGCGATGGCCCGTCCGCTGGGAATTCGCCTGGCGCTGGAGCAGGTTGGCCGGTCCTCGTCCCGGCCGGGCGCGGTGAGCGGGATTCGCTCCCTACAGGCCGCGTTGACCATCGCCGAGCGGGCGGGCGACGACGTGCTCCTGGCCGTGGACAGCTATAACCTGGCCACGGCGGGCGAATCCTTTGACCTGTTGAGGACCGTGCCCCTGGACCGCCTCGGGATCGCCCATCTTGCCGACCGGGAACCGCGGCAGGGCGGTCGCGCGCTACCGGGCCAGGGGACGTTGGATCTGGCCGGGTTCGCGCGAGCGCTGCGGAAGGTTGGTTATTCCGGCCCGCTCTCCCTGGAGATCTTTCCCTCCACTCCCTGGCCGGACCCGCTCGCTTTCGCGCGTGAGGCGCTGGCGGCGGTGCGCGCCTGCGTCGCGCGGGGAGGCGAGGAATCGGATCCCATGAGCTCATTCACGGCGGGATAATGGGGGAAGCGCTAGATTGAGGAATACATGACAGCGTTCCCTGGGACGGAGCGAGAGAGAAGGAGGATCGGATGCGTATAGAGAAGATCGAGACGGTGCGCCTCCCCGAGCACCCTCACACCCTCTGGGTCCAGATCCATACGGCGGATGGGCTGGTGGGCCTGGGTGAAACCTATTATCTGCCTGGAGCGGTGGAAGCGGTTATCCACGAGTTCGCGGCCCCGATGCTGCTGGGCCAGTCGGCGTTCGATCGCGAACGGCATTGGCAGAATCTCTTCGCCCACGCCAACTTTTTCGGCTACGCCGGAGCGGAGATGCGGGCCATCTCCGCCCTGGATATCGCCCTCTGGGATCTCCTGGGCCAGTATGTTGGCCAGCCAATTCACGCCCTGATCGGCGGCCGATGCCGCGAATCGATCCGCGTCTATAATACCTGCGTCAATACCCCACTCTATCCGGATCAGGACGGCTTCCTGGAGCGGCCCGGCGACCTGGCGGAGTCGCTGCTGGCCTCCGGGATCCGACAGATGAAGATCTGGCCCTGGGACCGCTTCGCGCCTCAGACACGCTCCACTCAGGCTGCCGGGCCTGCCGGCTGGTCGGCGGTCGGACCCGCCGG
>DATLQX010000314.1:0-3638 GCA_035534995.1 Chloroflexota bacterium
CAGGGGCACAGCCCGCTGGCCGGGAGCCCGTGCCGCCCGCATACTGATGGGTAGGAGACCGATACCACCGATGAGCAAGCGCCCACCCTCGACCGCCGGCGACGTGGAACGCCTGCTCCGTCAGGCCGGCGTGGCCGCGCCGCCCACCCCTCCGCGTCGGCGCGGTACGCCGCGCACCCGCTGGGGCCGGTTCCGTCGCGTCGTAAAGTGGCGGCTGCTCTGGGTCCTGTTCTGCGTTGCCGTGGCCCTGTTTGTCCTCCTCAAGCTCTCCACGGGCCAGGTGGGTGATACGCCGGGCCAGCCCGCCACGGCGCGCGATCCGCGCTTTGGCGTGGTCGAAGGGTTCGCCAAACCCAGGGATGCCACCATTCTAGGGGTTGGTTGGGAGCGGATGGTCTTCTGGTGGAAATCCCTGCAACCCACTGGGCCGGATTCCTGGAATAACTTCGCCACCGCGCACGATACGACGATCAACGCCGAGTTGGCGGCGGGCCGCCAGATCGCGGGCTTGCTGATCAACACGCCCGCCTGGGCGGCCTCCAACCCGAGCGCCCGCGACGCCTCGCCGCCAAAAGGTCTCTATCTCCCCTACCACGACCCGAACAACTATTGGGGCCACTTCGTGGGCCTGATCGCCAAACGCTACGCTGGGCGGATCGACAACTGGATCATCTGGAACGAGGTAAACATTCCCAGCGGTCAATTCCATACCTGGGCCGGCAGCGACGCCGACTATGCGCGCCTGGTCCAGGTGGCCTATCTGGCGGCCCGCGCCGCCAATCCGCATGCCCGCATCATTCTGGCCGGGGATCCCTACTGGTACGACCATGGGGCGCTCTTCGTCAAGCTCCTCACCCTCCTGACCGCCGACCACGCGCACAATGCCTCCTTTGACGTGGTCAACCTGCACCTCTACAGCCGGCCCAGCGACATGGCGAAAATCGTCGCCTGGTATCGAGCCACCCTGACCCGTTTCGGCCTGAGCAAACCGATCTGGATCGCCGAGACGAACGCGATCCCCTACGACGACCCGGCTCGGTCGTTGCCCCGAGGCCATTTTTACGCCAGTCTGGATGATCAGGCGTCGTTCATCGTTCAGGCATTCGCCATCGATCTAGCGATGGGTGTACAGCGTATCGAAGTCAACCGGATGGTGGACGGCTCCGACTTCACGGCGGGCGGCGAGCCGTTCGGCCTGGTCCGGAACGACGGCTCCGTACGCCCCGCCTTCTTCGCCTATCGCACGGTGGTGGACCTATTCTCCGGGGTCACCGGCGGCACGGAGCATCTGGATACCACGACCGGGATCTACACCGTGGTCCTCCACAAGCCGGGTGCCACCCTGACCGTGGTCTGGAATCAGCGGCCCACGGCGGCCACGGCGCGCATCGCGGCCCTCGGCCCCACGGCCACGGTCTACGACAAGTTCGGGCAGCGTTCCACCGTCCACGCCAGGAACGGCGTCTTCTCCCTCCCGCTCTGGCCGGCGACCGGGAACACCAACAGCGCCGACCCCAGTGACTACGTGATCGGCGGCAGCCCGCTGATCGTGGTGCAAGGATGATCGGTCGCATATCCCCAACGGTCTCTACCGGCTAGACTCAGGGAAAGTGCTATAAACGTATCCCGGAGAGAGTCGATTACCGGCCGTGAGTTTGCCCGTATTCTTGAACAGAGAGGTTGGCGGAACCTAAAGGTGCTTAGCCTCTATTCTTGATCAGTTGCTCCAACCGATCCACCATGTCGGACAGATTGGCGAAGGCCCGTTCCACCGGCTCCGGTGAGGTCAGATCCACCCCGGCCAGCTTGAGCGCATCGAGCGGAAACAGCGAACTGCCTGCCTTGAGGAAAGAGAGATAACGGTCCACGGCGCCCGGTTCCCGGGACAGCACGTCCGAGGCCAGGGCGTGGGCGCCGGAGATCCCAGTGGCATACTGATAGACGTAGAAGTTGTAGTAGAGATGGGCCGGAAACTCGGCCCAGGTGATTCCGATCCGTTCGCGGTCCTCGGCTACTTCCGAACCATACCCCTCGCGGAACAGATCATCAAGCAGACCAATCATCCCCTCGGCGGTCAGCGGCTCACCCCGTTCTACTCGTTCGTGCAGCTCCAGCTCAAAGCGGGCCAGGGTCGGCATGATGAAGAAATAGCGATGGAAATTGCTCATCGCTTCTTCAATGACCGAAATCTGAAACTCGGGGTCTGGGTTGGCGTCCAGCAAATGGGCGCGCACGAGGGCTTGATTGAAGTTGGAGGCGACCTCGGCCACGAAAATAGAGTAGTCGGCATAAGCAAGCGGCTGGGTTTGCCAGGTGTTGTAGGAGTGCATCGAGTGGCCAAGCTCGTGAGCCAGCGTACTCAAGCTAAAAATATCGTCGTGATAGCTCATGAGGATAAAAGGATGGGTGCCGGGCGAGCCGCCCGAGAAGGCGCCCGCCCGCTTCCCCTTGTTCGGGTAGATGTCAACCCATCGCTCTTCCAGCACCCCACGCCGCACGGTTTCCACATACTCCGGGCCAAGGGGAGCCAGGCCATCGAGGATCCACTCCGCCGCCTGATTGAAAGGGAGGGGCTCCTGTGTCTTGGTCAACGGGGCCGTGATGTCGTAGACATGGAAGGTGTCCAGGTCCAGGGCCCGGCGGCGGAGGGCCCAGTACCGATGCCAGGTGGGAAGATTGGCGCGGAAGGTAGTGATTAGGTTGCGGAACACTTCCGGCGGGATGTTATTGGCCGATACCGCGGCATCGAGAGACGAGGGATAGCGGCGAACCCGCGCCCGAAACACATCCTGCTTGACGCCGGCGGCGAGGCAGGTCGCCATCGTGTTCTTCATGGCCAGATGGGCATCGGCGTAGCGTTCCCAGGCGGTGCGGCGTACTTCCCGATCGGGTGAAGCCAGCAGCGCCTGAATCGTACCCTGGGCAATCTCGATCTCGTGCCCCAGCGAGTCCCGCGCCGGGGCAAAGGGGAGTTCGGCATCGGCCAGGATGCGATGGACGCCGGAGGCGGTCTGGAACGGATCCTCGACCAGTCCCATCACTTCCTCTACCTCGGCCGATCGCACGTGCGCCTGAGCCCGCTCCAGGGCATCGATGTAATGCGCGTACGTTGCCAGCCTTGGATCCTCGGCCAGCCCGCTCCGTAGGTTGTGAAAACCAATTTCCAGCAATTCGGGCTCGGTGAAGGAAATGGCGGCGGCTATCCGGGCGTTCAGGCCGATGGCCCGGCTCCGCCGAGCCGCCGCCGCGGTATCCGCCGTATCGGTTTCGGCGCCCATCACCCCATAGACGAAGACGCGGCCCAAACGGGCCAGCCACTGATCACGCAACTCCAGCCAATCCGCCAGAATGCCGGGGCTGGTTCCCAGCCTGCCGCGAAACTGCTCCGCCTTGGGCAGAGCGGAGGTCAGGGCATCGACTTCCGCGGCCCAGGCGGCTTCGCTGGGAAAGACGCTCGCCAGATCCCAGGTATATTCCACGGGTATCTCGGATCGGGCCGGCAATGGGCGCGTGTCGGTGGTCATAAGATCTCTTTCTCCCTTGAAAATGGCATGCGGGCAATGGCATGCGGGCATTCGCTTCAGTGTGCCTGGGTCCAGGGGATTTGGGCAAACCGGGTCATAATGGCAACTGGACGG
>DATLQX010000315.1:0-5076 GCA_035534995.1 Chloroflexota bacterium
GATGGAGAGCCAGATCGCGCTGAGTGCCCTGACGCGCCTGGCGCCCGATCTCCGTCTGGCCGAAAGCGAGGTCGAGTGGCGCCCGAACGCCCTGATGCGCGGCCTCAAGGCGCTACCGGTGCGGTTCAGTCCAGGGCCTGGGCGCGGATAGGCGGCGGGATCAGGGCTCGCGCACTTCATCAAGGCTGCCGGCCAGGGCCGCCTTACGCAATAGGCTTGTCAGGGCGGGCGTCTCAGCGGTAGCGATACGCGCCGCCAGATCGGCGGGCACCTCACCGAAGCGAGTGCGGATCAGATCAAGCAGTACCTCACGACGCGCGCGTAATTCGCCCTCGGCGATGCCTACTGCCTTCCCCTCGGCGATGCCTACCGCCTTGCCTTCCTGTAGCTTTTGCTGGCTCCAGGTGAGTTCCAGGGTTTCCATGGCTTCATCTCCTCGTCGCGTGCGTATGAACCTGATGAACTGCTCCGTGCTACAGTATAAGCAGAATCGCCTATATATCGCGGGAGGATTCCATTGACGACCGAACAAGCATTTTCATCCCCCAGCAAGCATAATCGGCCTGGGCGTGCTGCCGACACTGATCCCGCCCTCCTGCCAAGCCGCCGGGTCGTCGAGCCGCCGCTTCCTGGAACCGACGAGGCTGAATTCCTCGCGAACCTCAACGAGGTGTATGGCGCCGAGGATCCGGAGGATGATCAGATACTTGAAGGTATCCGTCGGACTATGCGCGCCGTGCTTGAACGGACGCCGTGATTCGGCAGGGGGAATGTGCTTTTGGATGCTGGCGAAGGCAATCTTCCACGACCCACCGTGGCAAACGTGTCTCAGGTGGTCACCGTCGACAAGCGATACCTGACTGACGCGGCATTCATTGGGACACTTGGCCCAGAGCGCATCGATCAGATTATCGCAGGGATCCACCTCTTCCTATAGAGGCATGGACGCGCGCCAGATTCTTCGATGACCCAATCCGTGTCGATGAGATACTTCATAGAGTGACATCAGGACGGTCAGAGCCCCGTGCTTCCTTGATGTCCTTCTTGAGCTGCTCTCCGTCGATAAGCCCTTTCCAGGCGCCCGCTGTAGCCCGGACTGCCGCAAGGACAGCCTCCGGACTGTTCGACCGGCGCGTGCGACTCCTGGCCGGTAACGGAGTTAGCATCGCCACCGGCTCACTATCGCGCTGAAGGACCCGTGGCTCTTTGGTTGCGCGCACTTCCTCGACCACTCGAAGCAAATCGGTTGGGCTAAGGGTACGGATGTCTATGGGTCGGGCAAGTTCTCGTGTCATTTGTTTGTACCTCCTCTAAAGAAGCTGAATGCATTATCGAGCATTTCAATCCTCTAAAGAAAGCTCATGTTAGGCCCGCGGCAATTCGGCTGCTGCCCCAATAACTTTACCGCAGCAGATCCCCCCCGCTGCCCGCCAGCAGCGCCGCGACCTCCTCTGGGGTGGTACTCACCATGTCCCCGTGCTGGCTGAGCGCCAGGGCGGCCAGCGTGGCCCCGTAGCGCAGGCCCAGGGCCAGGTCGCCGTCCAACAGGCCGTGGATGATCCCGGCGGCCAGGGCGTCGCCCGCCCCCAGGCGATCCACGATCCCCACCGCCATGGCAGGTTGCCGGAACACCTGGGCGCCGTCCCAGGCGATCATCCCTTCCGCCCCCAGGGTCAGCACGATGTGCCGCGCCTGACTGAGCGCGGCCAGCCCGGCCAGCGCCTCCTCCGGCGGGCCATCGAGTCCCAGGACGCGGGCGGCGTCGCGCCGCCCGCAGAGCAGCAAATCGACATCCTGGATCAGGGGAATCAGGGCCTCGGCGGCCTCCTCGGGACTCCAGAGCAATTGGCGATAGTTGATGTCGAAGCTGACCAGCACCCCCGCGGCGTGCGCGCGGGCCACCGCCTCGGCGGTCACGGCGCGGCAACTGGGCGAGAGGGCGGGGGTGATCCCGGAAAGATGCAGGAGCCGGGTGTTCAAGAGATAGGACCAATCCACCTCATCCGGCGTCAGTTGGGCGGCGCAGGAATCGGCCCGGTCATAGATGGCCTGAATGGGGCGGGGCGGGGTGGCGAACTCCAGGTAATAGGCGCCCATCCGGCCCCGTTCACGCCAGACCACGCCCGCCAGATCGATGCCGGCGGCGCGCAGGCGATTGGCGGCCAGGCGCCCCAGGGCGTTGGCGGGAAGGCTACTCACCCAGGCGCACCGCCGCCCCAGGCAGGCCAGGGCGCCGGTCACGTTGGTCTCGGCCCCGCCGGGCGTGAGATCCAGATGCGCCGCTTGGTCCAGGCGAATCCCAGCGGGGACGCTCAGGCGGAGCATCACCTCGCCGATCGTGGTTACGTCAAACACTGCCTATTCCCCTGGCTCGGGTGAAATAGGGCCTCCCCTGCTCCCACTCCTACAGTTCCGAGACTGGGCGGCGCCGTTCCCACCCCTGGCGGAAGAGGGGAAGAAAGTTGTCGGGGTTGTAGGGATGGCGGGCGATCTCCTCGTAGTTCAGATCGGTGCCCCAGCCCGGCCGATCGCCGGAAAGGGTGATGTGGCCGTCCTCCACCTTTACCGGGTGGGTGAGGATATCGGCGCTCCAGTCGTCGTTGAAGTCGTCGAAGATCTCGTGGATCAGGAAGTTCGGGGTGGCCGTGTTCAGGTGCGCGCAGGCCAACGAGCAGAGCGGTCCCTGGGCGCTATGTGGGGCGGTGACGCCGTTGTGGGCCTGGACCATGCCGCAGACCGATTTCGCGGCGGTCATGCCGAGGATCTGCGGCTCAAGCTGGATGATGTGGACGGCGTCGTGCTTGAGCAGTTCGGCGAATTGCTCGCGGCAATAGTAGTCCTCGCCGCAGGCAACCGGAACGGGGCTCCGCCTGGCGACCTCCACCATGGAACTGATCCGTTGGGGCGGGACCGGGGTCTCGAACCAGGTGGGACTATAGCGGTGCATGGCCTCCGCGAACTGAAGCGCCGTGTGAACGCTGAAGCGATTATGGCCCTCGACCAGAATATCCACGTTGGGGCCTACGGCATCGCGGACGGCGGCGATGATCTCGAGCGCCAGGCCGAAGTCCTGGCGATCCACCACTCGCCAGGCGGCGCCGAAGGGATCGAACTTCAGGGCGGTGTAGCCGCGGGCCACCACCCGCCTGGCCTTCTCATGAAAACTTTGCGGCTCGCGCGGGCCGCGGTACCAGCCGTTGGCGTAGACGCGCAGGCGCTCATGGCAGCGTCCGCCCAACAGGCGGAACACGGGTTGGTTGGTGACCTTGCCCATGATATCCCAGCAGGCATATTCGATCCCGGCCAGGGCGGCGCCATGGATCTGGCCGCCGTCGCTATAGACATCGCGGAAGAGGCGGAGACTATGCCGCTCCACGTCGAACGGATCCTCGCCGATCACGAAACGCTTCAGCTCGTGGATGGCCGCCTCCGATGATTTGGCGAAGCCGTTGACCGTCGCTTCGCCGATTCCATGCACGCCCTCATCCGTGTCGACGCGGGTGAAGACCCAGTTCTTCCAGCTGTTGCCGGCGATATAGGTGGTAACGTCGGTGATTTTCATGAAGACTTTCTCCTCTCGGTCAGTGATCAGAGGGTGGAGGGGAACGACGGGCCGGACTCTCCCATACCTCGGGGTTCACCAGCCCGTCCGGCCGTTCGCCCCGGAGCACGCGCAGGATGCCCGTGGCGGCCATGGTGCCGCAGGCCAGCCAGCGCCCATCGGTCAGTCCCGCCACATGCGGAGTCAACACAACATTCTCCAGGGTAGAGAAGCGAGGGTTACTGGGCGGCTCGGGGTCGCGCACGTCCAGGGCGGCCCCGCCCAGCCTCCCCGCGCGCAGGGCATCGAACAGGGCATCCTCATCGATCAAGCCCCCACGGGCGGTGTTCATCAGGAAGGCACCCGGCTTCATCCGCGCCAGCCGCTCGGCGTTGATCAGGTGGCTGGTCTGGGGCGTGAGGGGGACGTGCAAGGAGACAAAGTCGCTCTGGACCAGCAGATCGTCAAGGGGAACCAGTTCGACACCATGACGGGCGACGAAGGCCGGATCGGGCCGTGGTTCGTGGGCCAGGATCCGCATCTCGAAGCCGCGCGCCCGTTGGGCCACCATTTGACCGATGCGCCCCAGACCGACCAGTCCGAGCGTTTTCCCGGTCACGTCCAGCCCGTAGAATTGCCGCCACTCCCCGCGCCGGATCGCCCGATCATCCTGGCCGATATGGTGGGCCAGGTTGATCATCGCCCCGATCGCGTGATCGGCCACCGCCCACTCGAGGGTGCCGGGGGTGGTGGTGATACAGACCCCGCGGCGGGTAGCCGCGGCGATGTCTATCGAGTCAAAGCCGACTCCCAGCCGCGCCACCACGCACAATTCGGGGAGGGCGGCGAACACCTCGTCGGTGTAGCGATGGCCGGCGGCCAGCACGGCGAAACATCCGCGCAAGTGGGAGATAAGCTCGGCGGCGGGGCGATCGCGGGGGAACGACTCGAAGCGCAACTCCAGGCCGGCATCCTCCAGCAGGCCGATCCCGCCGCCCTCGCCGGGCCGCGCCAGACTGTCGGTAACCAATACAGTGGGCATGGCTGCTCCTTGAACTTCCTGTACCTGTTCACGCCCTCGCTCTGGCGGAGCACCCGTCGGGTCATGAGCGGTACTATCGTCTCCTCCACGAAATGGCGCCGCCAATCGGAAGCACGTGATTACCGAGTGGTCGAGAACGAGTATAACAGCCCTGCGCGGTTAATTTGTTCAAGCCGTGAACGTATAGGCAGGTACTCTACCGTGATCGGACATCACGGCACCTTGACATGCCCCTATCTGATGTGCTATGAACTAGCGCAGACTGAGGGTTTGCTCTTGTTTCGGAGGTCAAATACATACCAAATCCGGTGTGGCTCCCCTCACCGTGTTCAGTCTCACGTCAGCGGAGGGCCATACACTGCTCTATTGGGAAAGGTGGTTGGCTGTGGAGAACGACATGCTGGATCAGGCACCGGAGTTTGGCCAGAAGGAGTTAGAGGTTAGCCGGCGAACCGCGCTACGAACCGCCGCCAAGCTGGGACTCGGAAGCGCG
>DATLQX010000316.1:0-11052 GCA_035534995.1 Chloroflexota bacterium
GGCGGAGATAAGCCGCACCGGTACCCCACGCGCCTCGGCGGTATCTGGGGCAAGCGAGGAGAAGAGGAGAGGACGGTAGAGAACCGCCAGCACCGCCAGGCACGCCATCCCGACCCACGCCATTACCCGCGTGGTGTCCGAGTCCACCTCGAAGATGCTGCCAAAAAGCAGAGTAAATGGGGCACTGACGTAGCGGGTGTTGATATAGAGAAACATGGCCCCAATCCCCAGGGCCAGGGCCAGGGTTACTCCCGTGGCTACGTCGCGCTCCCGCGCCCGGTTGCCCAATGCGCCCACGCCCAGGGCCGCCGCCACGCAGAACGTGGCCAGGCCCCAGAGTGCGTTCAGACCCAACAATGACGCCCCCGCCCCGCCGGTAAACCCGATGTCGGTGACCGCGTGCCCCATGAAGGACAGGCCGCGGAGAACCACAAAGTATCCAAGCACGGCCGAGACCGCCGCCACCTCGCCGCCGGCCAGGAGGGCGCCGGTCACCTGATCGTTGCTGAACATGTCGGGCGAGAAGAGGTATTGCCGAATCCAATCAGCCATGGGCATGCATTTCATGATCGGTGTGTCCGCCCATCAGTACCTCGCTGCCCCCCAGGACCAGGATCCGCCCTCGCACATGCAACACGTCGACCGGGTAGCCGTAGAGGCGGCTCAGCACCTCGGTTCGCACCACTTCGGTCACCGGGCCCACGGCGGCCCGTCCCTCGGCCAGATACACAACCGTATCCATCACGTCCATCAACGGGTTCATGTCGTGGGCCACCAGCAGTACGGACACCCCACGTTCGCGCCCGATGCGGGCCACTAGCCGCACCACCTCGCTCGCGCTCTTGATGTCCAGACTGGCGAGCGGCTCGTCCAGTAGCAGGATCCTGGGTTCGGCCAGGAGCGCCTGAGCGATGAGCAGTCGTTGCTGCTCACCCCCCGACAGCCTGCCGACCGGAGCGTCCGCGTAGTGAACGGCATCCACGGCCCGCAGTGCTTCCTCGATCCGCGCCCGACGCCTGGCACTGGGGAAGGGAACGCCCCAGCGATGGCCGTCGATCCCCAGCCCAACCAGATCCCGGCCCCGCAAGGGAATATCAGGATCCAGTTGCTGCTTTTGCGGTACGTAGCCGACTGCCCGATTTCCCCGGCGCAGCGGCCGGCCGAGCACCTCGACCGTACCCGAGTTGGGACGCAACAGGCCCAGGATAACGCGCAGCAGGGTGGTCTTCCCGGCGCCATTGGCCCCGATCAGACCCACGAACTCTCCCGCCCGCAGGTCCAGGCTGACCTCGCGCAGCACCTCGCGGCCCCCCAACTGGAGCGTCACTCGGTCCAGCCGCAATACCGTCGCATCGTGGGCGGGAATGGGCATGGCTAGGGTATCCGCTCGGTGGACACGCCCCGAGAGAGCGCCAGGCGCATCGCGGTCATCTCGGCCATCATCCATTGCTGATAGGTGTCGTTGATCGGTTTCGTCTCATAGACTCCAACTACTGGGATATGATTGCCATGAGCCAGGCTTAGCAACTGCTGAGTGATCGGCGCCACGGCCTGCCGGTTGTAGACGAAGGCCCGAATCTCCCGCTTGCTAAAGAGGTTCTTCTCCGTTTGCACGTCTTGCGGCGCGGGATCGGTGCCGCCCATGATCGCCGCCTGGAAGCTGTAGGGAGTGACGATTCTCAGTCCAGCCGCCAACGCCGCGTAATCGAAAACCGGCTCGGTGACGGCGATCGGTGTCCCGGCGAATTGCTTTCGGATCGCCGCGATTTGAGCCAGCCAGGGTCGGAGCGAGGAGTCAAATGTCCGAAGGTTGGCCCCGAAGATCTGGCGATCCGCCGGATCTTGCTTGGCCAAAGCGGCGACGACCAGGGGCGCCAGCCTGAGCATGGTGTCGGGCTTATACCACAAGTGAGGATTGTCGCCCGTCCGGTAGTGAAGGGCGGCGCCTACATCGATCACCACCCGTAGGCGGTTGGGCGAGGCGCTCTCCAGCTTGCTCATGAAGTCGTCATACCCGAGCCCGTTCTGGACCACCAGGGTCGCGCGGGCCACGGCGGCGGCATCCGCGGTGCTCGACTCGTAGCTATGCGGATCAGCATTTGGGTTACTGAGAATGCCCATCACCCGCACATGATTCCCGCCGAGCTGGGCGATCACGTCGGCATAGACGTTCGTCGAGGCGACGACGTTGAGAACCGTCCGCGCCGCCGTTACCGGATGGGGCGGGATCGCCGCCGCGGCGCCGAGAAGCACCACCCCGGCCAGTACGCGAGAGCCCGTCCAGATCAAACTTGGCCGCTTCCCTGAGTTGCCACCCGAGGGCGCGGTCCTGCCACCGATCATCCCAGTCCCCAATCCAGCCCTAATCAGATCGGCGCGCATGTTTACGCACGCGAAAGTCCGATGAAACACACCACCTATCGAGAACCAGTCTCTACTGATAATGAGTATCATAGCGAAGCACCGATGGCGAGTCAACTCCTCGCCTCGATAGGGTCCACTTTAGGAGCGCGAGCCATTCACATCAGACCGGTAGTTCAAAGCGTGTATACCCTATACTTTGAGATAGGAGACCGGCCGCATGTGGACTACCCTGGTTAACCGCTACGCCCGAGGGTATCGGGGGGTGCTGTTACTGATCGTGATCGTGGTTGTAGTAGCCGCCGGGGCCGCGGTGGCTTTGCGGCAACGCGGCGGCAGTGCCACCAAGACGGTCTTCGTGATCGTGATGGAGAATCAGAACGGGTCGGATATCGTGGGCAATCCCGCTGCCCCGTACATTAACTCCGTGCTTCTCCCCCAGGCGTCATACGCGGCGCGGTACTTCAACCCGCCGGGTATCCATCCCAGTCTACCCAACTATTTGTGGATGGAGGCTGGCACCAACTTCGGCGTCACCCAAGACGTGGAACCGAGCGACGCGCACCAGAGTACGAGCGCCCATCTGGTGACCTTGCTCGCCAAGGCCGGTATCTCATGGAAGGCATACGAGGAAAGCATTAGCGGCACCGCATGCCCCCTCTATGATCGGTATCCGTACGCGGCGCGGCACAATCCGTTCGTCTATTTCGACGATGTAACCAACCAGGGCGATATGCGGTCGCCGTACTGCATCGCTCATGAGCGCCCGTATACGGAACTGGCGGGGGACTTGCAGCGGAATACGGTGGCTCGTTACAACTTCATCACGCCCAATGTCTGTGACGATATGCACGACTCTTGCGCGCCGCTCTCCAATTCGATCAAGCAGGGCGATACCTGGCTCGCGCGGGCAGTGCCCCCGATCCTCAACTCAGATGCCTACAAATCCGGTGGGATGCTCTTCATTGTCTGGGACGAGGCCGAGAGCGGCGATGGCCCCATTCCTTTGATGATGCTTTCCCCGTACGCGAAGGGGCACGGTTATCGGAGTACCGTCCGCTACACCCACAGTTCTCTGCTGCGTACCCTGGAGGACATCTTCGGGGTCTCGCCTTACCTCGGCGGCGCGGCGAACGCCACGCCACTGCGCGATTTATTTACCGTCTATCCCTAGCCGAACCGGCCGCCTGGCCACGCGTGCCGGCGAGGGAGGGCCGCTTGAGGAACGCGGATCGGCAAGGGGAAGGCGCCTGATCATGACCAGGCGCCTTCCCCTTGCCGATTGGACGGATACGCCGTGGGTTCCCTGACCGCGACGCTTACATCGCGAAGTAGGGAGTCACCGCCGCGACGACTTTGGTCTTGGCGATGCCGGCATCAAAGGTGCCCTTGGTGAAATCCATGTCCTGGTTCAACGCCGCTCAGCAGGAGGCGTGGCGGGCCTCTTGGACACTGGTTTCTTTCCTTCTACTGCTCAAGGAGCGGCTACCCATGCTAGGGAACCGCACGCGGATCCGTGTTTTCGGGCTGTCCCATTCCGATCGCTCCCCAACGGAACTCCGTGAGCGAGCCTGGCCAGAAACTCATTCAAGATCGCGCTTTCGAAAGACGCCAACGGTGATACGTGAGATCCAGCCGATCGGATCAAAATGGCCCAACGGCCAGTTGGGCACAGGCTCGGTGCCGAGCATAAAGGGATGGATCGTACATTGATACTCGAATTAACCAGCCAACGTCTATACTGGGTCATATGAACGGTTATTTCCCGAGGCTTGACCTCTCGCGCGAACCTCGACATCCTTATGTCTTGCGCTTCTCGGGTCTGGTGGGCCTTCGTGAGCGTGATCAAGCGGCCGAGGCGTTGTGCCGGCGGATTACCCAAACCAGCGCTCACAGCTTCTATTTTGCCTCGCGGTTTCTCCCCCCGGAAATCCGGCGGAACGTGATCGCGCTCTATGCGTTTTGCCGCGTCGTCGATGACATCGCGGACCTCCCGCCGACCGATCCGATTATCTCGCCGGCGCGGAGTCTGGAGGACTGGCGGGCGTGGCTCCTGGCCGGCGCGCCCAGCGACAACGACTTGGTACGGCACGCGCTTTCGCGCGTGGTGGCCTCCACCGGCTTACCGCGCTGGCCGCTCATCAAGCTCGTCGAATCCTTGATCGAGGATCTTGCCCCGCGGCACTTGCCCAATCTTGCTGAATTGGAACGCTACGCCCACGGGGTCGCGGGAACGGTTGGCTCGGCCATGGCGTACCTACTGGGAGCCCTTGATCCAGAGGCCCAGATCCCTGCCCAAGCCCTGGGACTTGCCATGCAGATGACCAATGTGCTGCGCGACATCGGGGAAGACCAGGCGCGGGGACGGATCTACCTGCCGGCCGATCACATGGCGCGCGCCGGCTATAGCCAGGATGACCTGGGGCGCGAGGTGGTCGACGTTCGGTTCGTCCGCTTGATGCGCCCGCTGATCAGGCGTGCTCGTGAACTCTATGCCGAGGGACTGGCGGGGATCCCCGTGCTCCCAGGCCCTTGCCGATTCCCAGTCGCCCTGGCCGCCAATGCGTACGCCGGCATTCTGACCGACATCGAACGAGTCGGCTACCACGTCTTTCACTACCGTGCGCATACCCGAAGACACGATAAAGTGCTCCTGGCGGCGCGACTGACCTTCAACCTTGGTCTTCCACGAGCCCTCCCATGGTAGCGACTGTATCCCCTTTTGTGCCCTGGCCCCTTTGGGCGCCGGGGATTCTTGCCACATCCGGCCTCAACCGTCGTCCCTCCCAGCCAGCCTCAGCCGGAGGGCTTCACTGCTTCCCGTCACCCCGTCCCTCACAACACGCCGAGCGGAACGGACGGTAGGGATGTTCGGCCACCAAACCTACCTTGTGTTTGAAGTATGCTGGGCCTTGCCGGTGCTGCTCCTGCATTGGATTGTCGGCTGGCGCCGACTGGCTCCCCGCCTGGGCCTCATGCTGATCGCCGCCGTGAGCGCGACCGCCTACCTCTCGGTTGCCGACGGGGTTGCCATTCATACGGGTATCTGGACCTTGCACGCGGATCGAGTTTTAGGCCCGGCTCTAGATAGGGTGCCCATGGAAGAATCACTCTTCTTCCTACTGACCAACCTGATGGTGGCGCAAACGATCGTCTTGCTCTGGCGGCCACCACGGCGGGTCTCATGACTGCCGGAACGGTGACGCTTGAGGCGACCGAGAAAGAAGACCGGCATGCCTGAGGCAATCGTGATCGGAGCCGGATTAGGCGGCCTGGCCGCGGCAGCCCGGCTCCAGCATCAGGGCTATCAGGTGACGGTGCTGGAGAAGAACGATGGGCCGGGCGGTCGTTGCGATCGCTTCGCCGCCGCCGGCTACACGTTCGATACCGGCCCCACCATTCTCCTGATGGTCGATGTGCTGCGCGACCTGTTTCACGCGGTTGGCCGCGACATACACGCCTATCTTAACCTGGTACGGCTGCCATTCAACTACCGGGTCCGCTTCGGTGATGGAACCACCCTGGATGTGTCCAGTGATGACGCTGCCATGCGCGGCCAGCTGGAGGCCATCGAGCCCGGAGCGGGCCGTGCCTACTCCCGCTTCCTGGAAGACGCCGCCTATAAATACACTGTTGCCCGGCGGCGGTTCACCGATCGTGCCTATCGAAACTGGGCGGAGTTTCTCTCTCCCCTGAATCTCTATTATTTCCTCGGCACGCGGGCCCTGGTGCCCATGGAGCGTTTCGTGGGGCGGTATTTTCGCGACCCTCGGCTCCGTCTTGCCTTTAGCTTCCAGACCATGTACCTGGGCCTCTCGCCGCGGAATGCTCCGGCCATCTACTCACTTTTGCCCTATACCGAGCTTCACGGCGGCATCTGGTTCCCCATGGGCGGCATGTATACGATCCCGCTCGCCCTCGCTCGCCTGGTGGCGGACCTGGGGGGCGAGGTGCGGTATAACCATCCGGTCGAGGAGGTCGTGGTGCGAGCCGGGAAGGCAGTCGGCGTTCGCCTGACCGGCGGGGAGGAATTGGCCGCGGACCTGGTGGTCTGCAATGCCGATCTGCCGCAGAGCTACGCTACCCTGATCCCCGATTCCGCGCGGGCGCCGTTTAACGCCAAGCGCCTCGATCGCCTGCGGTACGGTTCCTCCGCCTTCATGTTGTACCTGGGAGTCGATACAGTGTACGACCACCTCTTTCACCACAATGTATTTCTCTCGTCCGATCCAGAGAGGAACTTCTCGGACATTTTCCGCCGGGGGCGCCTCTCGGAGGATCCGTCGTTCTATGTGCACTGTCCCGCCCGCACCGATCCCTCGCTGGCCCCGCCGGGCGGCGACGCGCTATACGTGCTGGTCCCGGTGCCGCATTTGGATTCGGGGGTGGACTGGCGCCTGGAAGGTCCACGCTTCCGGGAGCGAGTCCTGGACCGGGTGGGCGAGCTGGCGGCACCTGGTATCCTTACGCATCTGGTAGTGGAGCGGATGGTCACTCCGCTGGACTGGGCGAGCCTCTATGCCCTGCGGCACGGCGCTACTTTTGGTCTGGCCCACGACTTCTTTCAGGTGGGGATGATGCGCCCGGCGAACAAGGCGAAAGCGGTGGACCGGCTCTATTTCGTTGGCGCCGGCACGGTGCCGGGCGGCGGGGTGCCCATGGTCATGATCGGCGCCCGCCTGGTGGCGGAGCGAGTGGCGCGCGAAGTAGGGTTTCCCTAAAGCATGGTGTGATAGGCTGTCAGTAGGGCACCATGGCCATCCGCGGACGCTCGAGATCGATAACGACCCCTTGCCGCGCCTCGGGAGTCAGCCAGAACCTGATGGGGAGGAGGCACGCCATCACACGGCTCTTGACCATCAATACCGGATCCTCCAGCCTTAAGGCTGCTCTCTACACTCTGGGCGACTACGAGCGTCCGGCTTTCTCGGCCAAAATCGAGCGCATTGGCGGCGCGGGCGGCCGCCTGGAGCTGGTTGATAGCCGGAGCGGCGCCGTGGCCAATGAACCATGCGGCCTCCCCAACCACCAGGCGGCCTGGGACGCGCTTATCGGCCAGTTGCGCCGGCGCCGTCTTACGGAAGATCTGGCCGCCATAGGTCATCGGGTGGTCCATGGCGGCACCGCCTACCGGGAGCCGCGGATCATCTCGGATGACGTACTCGCCGCCCTCCGCGCCCTGGCCCCCATCGATCCGGATCACCTGCCCCAGGCGCTTGACGCGATCGTCTCGGCCCGCCAGACCTTCGGCGGCGTCCCGCAAGTGGCCTGTTTCGATACCGCCTTTCACCAGCATATGCCTCGCATCGCCCAGATCTATCCCTTACCGCGAGACCTGCAAGAGGCCGGGGTCATACGCTACGGCTTCCATGGCCTCTCGTACGAATCCATCATGTGGGAGCTTGGCATTCTCGATCGGGCCGCCGCGAACGGGCGGGTGGTGATCGCCCACCTGGGAAACGGGGCCAGCATGGCCGCCGTGCGCGCGGGCCGGGGCATCGACACCACCATGGGCTTCAGTCCCACCGGCGGACTGATGATGGGGACGCGAAGCGGCGATCTCGATCCGGGAGTGCTGGTCTACCTTCAGACGTCAAGGCATCTGAGCGCGGACGAACTGAGCGCCCTGGTCAATCGGCAGGCCGGCTTGCTGGGAATCTCCGGCGTCAGCGCCGACATGCGCGATCTGCTGGATCGCGAGGCCGCCGATCCGCTCGCCAAGGAGGCTATCGACCTTTTTTGCTACCAGGCCAGAAAGTTTCTTGGCGCCCTCGCGGCGGTCCTTGGCGGTCTGGACACCCTTATTTTCACGGGCGGCATGGGTGAAAGGGCGGCGCCGGTGCGAGACCGCATCTGCGCCGGCATGCGATTTCTCGGGATCGATGTCGATCCGGAGCGCAACCGCGTCCACTCGCCGATCATTTCGCGCGACGACAGCGCGGTGGTGGTTCGGGTCATGGCCACGGACGAGGATTCGATGATTGCTCGGCACACCGCCGAGCTACTGACCCAGCAAGGAGACATCCATGTATCAGTTTGACCCTGCCATCTCCAGCGCGGTCGAAGCCGCGGGCGTCTCACCAAAGCAAGGCAAAACGCCGGCCGGACCCCTGGCCCCGGAACTGGTCGAGCGGATGCATGCCTACTGGCAGGCTGCTAATTACCTTACGATCGGCCAGATCTATTTGCAGGATAATCCTCTGCTCCGCCAGCCACTCCGTCCCGAGCAGATCAAGCCGCGGTTGCTGGGCCATTGGGGCACGTCGCCGGGACTGAGTTTCATCTATCTCCACCTCAATCGGCTGATTCGCGAGCGCGATGTCAACGCGATCTATCTCGCCGGCCCCGGTCACGGTGGCCCGGCCATGGTCGCGAATGTCTACCTCGAAGGCACCTATTCCGAGATTTACCCACAGGTTTCCCAGGACGAGGAGGGGATCCGCCGGCTCTTCCGCCAGTTCTCTACTCCGGGCGGTATACCCAGCCATGTCAGCGTGCCGACCCCAGGCTCCATCCATGAAGGCGGCGAGTTGGGCTATGTGCTGACTCATGCCTTTGGGGCGGCATTTGATAATCCTGACTTGCTGGTGGTGGCGGTGGTTGGCGACGGTGAGGCGGAAACCGGCCCATTGGCTGGATCCTGGAAAGGCACCAGCTTCCTCAATCCGGCGCGAGACGGGGCAGTATTGCCGATTCTGCATCTGAACGGCTACAAGATTGGCGGGCCCACCGTCCTGGGCCGGGCCGGCGACGAGGATGTCCGGGCAGTCATCGAAGGCAATGGCTATGAGGTCCATTTCGTCGAAACCGGTGATCCATTTCAGGCTCACCAAGCATTCGCGGCAACCCTCAACCTGTGTCATGACAAGATCCGGGCCATTCAGCGGCATGCCCGCGAAAACGGCGTCTCCGGCCGGCCCCGCTGGCCGGCCATCGTCCTCCGCAGCCCAAAAGGCTGGACCGGCCCCAAAGTGGTCGATGGTCTGGCCGTGGAAGGAACGTTCCGAGCCCATCAGGTGCCGCTGGCCGCGGTCAAGTCGAATCCAGATCAACTGGCACAGCTTGAGTCCTGGATGCGGAGCTACGCTCCGGAGCGGCTCTTCGATCAGAGTGGGCACCTGTCACCTTCGTTGGCGGCGCTCGCGCCAACTGGGGAACGACGAATGGGCGCCAATCCTCATGCCAATGGGGGGAAGGTTCTCGTGGATCTCGACTTGCCAAGCTTCCGCCAGTACGCGATCGCCGTTGAGCGGCCGGCCAGCGAGCAACACGAATCCACGCGCCAACTGGGCGTCATGCTGCGAGACGTGTACCGGCGAAATGATGGGCAGGCGAATTTTCGCCTTTTCAGTCCAGATGAAGCGAACTCCAATCGGCTGAACCGCGTTTTCGAGGTTGAGGACCGCTGCTTCGTGGGGACGACGATCAGCATTGACGACCACGTCTCCCCGGCTGGCCGGGTGATGGAAGTCCTGAGCGAGCATAACTGCGAGGGCTGGCTGGAAGGGTATACCCTGACCGGCCGCCACGGCATCTATGTCACCTACGAATCATTCGCCATGGTTTCGGCCTCCATGACCATCCAACATTCCAAATGGCTGCAAGAAGCCAGGAACCTCCCGTGGCGAGTACCCGTGGCTTCGCTGAACATTCTCCTCACCTCCACCTGCTGGCGAAACGACCACAATGGTTTCAGCCACCAGGGGCCAGGACTGATCGACGTGATGCTCTCCAAGCGTGGAACGGTCACCCGGATCTACCTCCCTCCAGACGCCAACTGCCTTCTCTCGGTCGCCGATCACTGCCTCCGCAGCCGGGATTATGTGAACTTGATAGTGATCGATAAGCAACCACAGCTGCAATATCTGGACATGGAGTCGGCGGCCGAGCACTGCGCTCGCGGCGCCTCCATCTGGCAGTGGGCCGGCAACGATCACGGCCAGGAGCCCGACGTGGTGCTCGCCTCGGCGGGTGACATTCCCACTCTGGAGTTGCTAGCGGCAGCGCACTGGCTGCGGGGAAGAGTGCCCGAGATCAAGACGCGGGTGGTCAACGTGGTGGATCTGATGACCATGTTCCCGCCGGATCAGCATCCCCATGGGATGAGCGAGCCGACCTTCGTGGAGCTATTCACCGCCGCCAGACCGGTGATTTTCGCCTTCCACGGCTATCAGCGTGCCGTGCACGAAATCATCCACGGGCGAACCAACGTGGAGCGCTTCCATGTGCGCGGCTTTAACGAGGAAGGGACGACCACCACCCCGTTCGACATGGTGATTCTGAACCACATGAGCCGCTACCACCTGTGCATCGAGGCTATTCGCCGGGTTTCCCCCGCGCTCCCCAATGCCCTGACTCTGATCGCGGAACTGGATTCACTGATTGCCGGCGCCGTGGCCTATTCACGGGAGCACTTCGAGGATCTGCCCGAGATTCGCGAGTGGCGGTGGAGCTAACCTATGGGCACTTTGTCGGAGCGCGCGGCGTCAGTCGTCAGCCGGCGGTAATCGTGACCATGCTGGCGGCGCCCATGACTTCGATGTCGTAACCCGGGGCGGTCCCGTCATAGCCAGGGCTTTGCAGCCGCACGTCGTTGCCCACCGCGCTGAAGTTTTGATCGTCGAAAGCGAACTCGGAGGCCCAGCCCATGAGGTGGACACGGGCGGCGACGCCCGCTGGACGGCGAACCGT
>DATLQX010000317.1:0-2270 GCA_035534995.1 Chloroflexota bacterium
CTTAGTCGCCTCGTCCCTGCCGGCCGACCTCAGGCGGCGGTTCGTGGCGTCAGGTGACGCCGCGAGTCCGCAGGTGTTCCGCCAGGGCCTCGGCGGCAAAGCGCCAGTCGGGGCCGTAGGGCGGCGCGTAGGTCCGGGTGAGCGCGTAGGCAGCGGCGGCGCCATGGCTGAGCCGGGATACCTGCCGGCGGTCCACGGCCTCGCACGCCACGATCAGTTCTATGGCTGCTATGCGGGCCAGCAATGTTTGCATTTCCAGGGTTCGCCGCACGCTGAGCGGTGCCAGGCTGGCGTGGTCCTCCACTCCCTCGGCGACCGGCGCGATGCCGAGGGACGCGGGCAGGGCCAGGTTCCGGACCTCGGCGGCCAGCGAGGCGCAGGTATAGGAGGCGATCATGATCCCCCCATCCACTCCCTCGACCAGGCCCAGGCCGCCGGGGAGTCCGCTGAAGGCTGGGGTGATCAGCTTTTCCACCCGCCGGTCGGCGGTGAGACCGACGTGCAGCCAGGCAAGGCGCAGGGCGTCAAAGCCGAGGGCCAGCAAGGTGGCATCAAACCCGGCGCTGGAGAAGACGCGATCCTCGGCTTGCAGCACCAGGGGATTGTCGGTCGACGAGTTCAGATCGGTTTCCAGGGTCCGAATCAGGCTCTCCAAGGTTCCCCGCAAGGCTCCGTGTACGTGGGCAACGCAGCGGAAGCTCAACGGATCCTGCAAGAAGCGGGCGGTACCGTCGTCCCAGAGACTACTTCCGGCTAAAAGTGAGGTCAGTCGTCGCACCATGGCGACGTGGCTGGGCTGTGGGCGGGCCAGGGTGGTGGCGGGATCGAGGATGCTAAGGTTGGCGCCAAAGCCCTCAAGGGAAAGAACCGCCGCGTGGTCGAAGGCGTCCGCCACCCTGCCTGCCTCCTGGAGCGCTAGCGCGCCTGCGCCCAGGCTGAAGGTATTGGCGCTGATCAGGGCCAGCGCCTCGCCCGGTTCCAGGGCCAGAGGGACCAGCCCAGCGGCGGCCACGGCATCGGATCCGGACAGGTGCCGGCCCTCAAACTCCGCCTCGCCGAAGCCCAGCAGGACGGAGGCGATGGCCGCGTTCTGGCTCAGGTCGGAGGCGCCCAGGGAGCCGAGGGCGGGGACTATTGGATGGACTCCCCGGTTCAGGAGGGCGAGCAGCCCCTCCACCACGGCCGGGCCGGCACTGGAGTACCCGGCGGCCATCCCGTTTACGCGGGCCGCGATCATCGCGCGGACCTGCGGGGCAGGCAGCGGCGGTCCCACCGCCGTGGCGTGCGTGCGAATCATCCGCTCCTGAAAGGCCGCGCGATCCGTCTGGGGCACGCCATGTCGTTTGAAGGCGCCCACGCCGGTCGTGAGGCCGTACACCTGACGGTTCTTCTCGGATGCGCGATCCACGACGGCACGGGCGGCACGCACGCGATCCCAGCTTGCCGGGGGAACGACGGCGGGTGCCCCCTGGTCGGCGATCCTTTCCAGCCCCTCAATGGATAGGGTTTGACCGTCAAGGAGGACGGCGTCCATCAGCGAGACGGGGCCGGCAGCGCCTGTTCGGTCAAGGCCGCGATGGGGCCGCCATGGATGGGCAGAAACCGAGGTACGGGATTGTCCAGTTGCTTGAGCACCCTGTATCGCTCCAAGCGGTAGCTCTGATACATGTCGCGAACGAGAGCCGCCGCCGCTATGTGGTGCTGGAGGCCGGCGGCCGACCACGCCTGGGGCTGATCCTCCCAGAGGCAAAACGAGAGACATTCTCGGCGCTCATTCAGCTCGCCCTTGAAGTAATAGATCAATCCCGAGGCGGCGCGCGCCTCCTCGAAGGCTCTATCATCCAACTCGGTCAAAAGGAGGACATCGGCGAATTCCCTTCGCACGGAACGGAACACCACCAAGTACCACTCGCCCTCGGCGGCGAACGTGAGACATTCGGACCAGTTAAAGCCCTCGGCAATGGGGGCTAAACAATAATCAGGGCGCACGGGGACAACGTGTTGCATCGCCTGAAAAACGGGGACACTCGCTTCAGTTCGCCAGATCGCTTGCCCCAAATCGGCCATGCGCACGTCCCTTCGTGGGAAGAGTTTAACCCCTCCGCGTTGTTATGGTAATGACGAAGCCAGGGGATTGACAAGTTGGCGAAAGCGGAAGACCTTGTCCACATTCCAACTGGCGCTGATGCGCTGCCTCCGCTATGCTGGCCAAATGTCATCAGCATTTCCTCCCTTCTCCTTATCCCGCACGACGGGCGCCTCGTGGCAGG
>DATLQX010000318.1:0-9082 GCA_035534995.1 Chloroflexota bacterium
CCCTCGGCGATCGGCTGGTAGGCGAGCGTGACGCGGGTAACGGTGAAGAGAGGGCTGGGCTGCCCGTTCCGCGGGCTGACGGCCGGGGCCGGCGTCCGGGTCTTCTCGTCTGCTCGGGTGGCCGCGCTGGGAGAGATCAGCGCCGTGGTACCCACGGCCTCGGCGGTCGCCCAGCGGATTTGAGCGCTCGTTACCACGCCCCAATTATCAACGGCAACCGTGCTTGTCGGGATCTGAGCCCCGGTCAGGAGAGCCGGCTGGAGAGCCGGGACGATATTTACGGTCGTCCAGCCGGCATCAGGAGTGACTGTCGTGGTCAAAGGTCCAGCATGCGTGGGGAACAGGCGGTGCGCCTGCAGCCAGTGACGGGCGATGGTACTTGGGGCCGTGGCCGGCGTAGTGGCGATCCCGACGTACAGATTTGTGTACATGATCTCCCCGCTGGTTGGTGTGAACTGGACCTGTTCGTCTGGATTGGTAAACTCCAGCCCGTTCGTCCCCTGACGCGGCCTGAGACCGGAAAAGGTTGCCGTGATGGCCTGAATCTCGGCCGGAGAAATGAGCGTCGGACGCAAGCGATAGACTGGTACCGTACTGGGCAGGCTCGGCATTCGCTCGGGAAACCGATAGCGGAAGACATCCCCGCCGCCGGCGGATGGGATTCCCGCCGCGCCTACCATCGGTCTCCCGGGCCCGTGGTTTGGTCCAGGGATCACGGTGGGTGTAGCTGGGCCGGGGGCCGTGGCAATCTTTGCCAGACCGGGCGTAGGCGTTCGGTTGGACGCCGAACTACCGGCCAACCCATGCGTGGTACCCGCCGCGGATTGGGTCGCGGTCGCTCCCCTGCCGGTTCGCGCCCTGGGTGAGGGCCTTAGCTCCATGGGACTAAATGTTCGCGCACCAGGGGTCTTGGCGGCAGGGGTCCGCCCACTCGCATTGGGAGAAGGTGCCTTCGCCGCGAAGCTTCTGGCCGATATCGTGACGTGCGTAGCGGTAGGGCTCAGCACCCCCGTCCCCACCGGGACGGTTTGCTGGGCGCCGTGCAGGATGGTGATCACCACTGTCGCGGCCAGGGCCAGGGCCACCAGGACCAGGGTGAGTATCCGCCGAGAGATTCGCCGAGCCGCTCGCGCCGCCTGCCGCGCCGCGCCGTCGGCAGGCGCGGGCTCTGGCCGGACAGTAGCGGGATGGGCGGCCAGCAGAGTGCGGTGCAGCCCAGCGGCGAACGAGGGATCGAAGGCGTCCTCCGCGCGCGCCATGGCCGCCATCGCCGGCCCCAGGGCTTCCAGACGGGCTCCCAGACCAGCCAGGACTCGCAACTCATCGTACTCCTGGTCGTC
Source organism: Chloroflexota bacterium (assembly GCA_035534995.1). Taxonomy (GTDB): domain Bacteria; phylum Chloroflexota; class UBA5177; order JANWHV01; family JANWHV01; genus JANWHV01. The sequence continues at coordinate 1,341 of DATLQX010000318.1, forward strand.
CGGTAACTGTCGCTCTCCGGTCAGGGCCGAGAACAGGACATCCGCGCGCGTATCATCCCGCATGAGCGGCCTCCTGGTCCAGACGCCGGCGCAGATTCTGGAGCGCACGCATCAGGAGCATCTTCACCGCGCCCTCGCTGCGGCCTATCTGGGCCGCGATGTCCGCCATGGGCAGGCCCTCTACAAAGCGGAGGCGTACCACCGCTTGCTGCTCGGTGGTCAGATTGGCGATCAGGCGAGTGAAGTCCTCGGCCTGCTCCCAGGCGGCAATATCGGCCTCGCTTTTGGGATCCGCCGGCTCGAACGCCGCGCCCTCATCGTATCCAGGAGGCGGAGACTCCAGCGGTTGCTCGGGACGCCAAGCCCGATGCCGATCGGTGATCAGATTGGCGGCGATCCGAAATAGCCAGCTCTTGAACGGAGTGCCGCGCTGTTGATAGCGGGGCAGCGCCTTCAGGGCTTGGAGAAAGGTCTGTGAGGTCAGGTCCTCGGCCAGAGGGCCATCCTGGAGTTTGCTATAGCAGAATGCGAATACTGATCGCACATGACGCTCATAGAGGAGGCCGAAGGCATCGGGTGATTGCTTGGCCGCCTCCACCAGGGCCACGTCATCGAGGCCGGTATACGACATGCGGAGCGTCGCCGCGGAGGCTGCCGCCTCGCGGTCGGGAGTAGCCGCGGCGGGTTGAACCTGATCCGCCATCACCCAGCCCGCATTGGGGAAGCGAGCGACCTCTCTCTCCAACCATGCAGGACCCACGGGTGAGAGGGGACCCAGCGCTCCGCCTTTCGCCCCCATGCTCGCACTGGAAAACAGAGACATGACCATCCTCGCGCCCGATTCGACACCCAGCTCGCCCAACCATTCACGGATGATGGCGGCTCCAGCACGGCGCGTGCACCGTCCGTGCGTGCCTTGGCTAACAGGGCAACGGAACCAAGCCCGAAAAGGTCACGCGAGGCGTCTATTCCTCACGCTCCACCACCACTCCGGTGCCGTAGGCCACGATTTCGGACATCGTATTGCCAATCTCGGATGAGTCGAATCGCATCATCACCACCGCGTTGGCGCCCATGGCCTGCGCGTTCTGGACCAAGCGGTCGACCGCGTCGCGGCGCGTGGTCTCCAGCAGGGATGTATATTCCTTTATCTCGCCGCCCTTGAGGGAACGGAGGCTTGCCATGACATTGCCGCCGATGCCTCGGCTGCGGACGACCAGCCCGAATACCTCGCCCTTGACATCAACCACGCGGTAGCCATGGATATTCTCGGTCGTGGTAATAATCATCGCACATCTCCTCTGGCTCTTCTAGGACCGATCTGCATAGTACCGGATATCGTACTCGGTCTTTCTCCTTCCCTTTTCTCGCCCATAGGCGCGGTCCAGCAATTCCACGGGATGCACGACCGCCATGCGGATGCCGCGGGCGCGCAAGCCACCGGCAATCTGGATCGCGCAACCGGGATTTCCCACCGCAAGACAACGGGCGCCCGTGGCGGCTATCCGGTCGATCTTTTGCGCGAGCAATCTGCCCGCCAGCCCCGGTTGCGTGAGATTATAGATACCGGCGCTGCCGCAGCACTCGGACGCCCCCGCCAGTTCCACCAACTCAAGGCCGGGGATGGCGCGGAGGAGCCGGCGCGGGGCCTCATGAATGCCCTGGGCGTGGCGGAGATGGCAGGCATCTTGATAGGTCACGGTCATGGGCACGGGGACGGTGGGCGGGCGGATCCCAATCTGGTCCAGCCACTCGCTCACGTCCCGCACGCGGGCAGCGAAGCGCGCCGCCCGCTCGGCATAGAGGTGATCGTCCGCCAGGAGATGACCATACTCCTTGAGTGTCGAGCCGCATCCGGCGGCATTGACGATGATCGCGTCCAGATCCTCGGGGAAGGCGTCGATCATGTTTCGGGCCAGGGTCCGCGCCATGGGCCGGTGGCCGCCGTGCAGGTGCAGGGCGCCACAGCAGCCTTGCCCATTGGGGGTGATCACGGTGGCGCCATTGACCGCCAGTACTCGAGCCGTGGCGGCATGAGTGGCGGAGAACAACTGTCGCATCACGCAGCCGGTGATCACTCCCACCCGCGCCCGCGGCTCCCCGAGCGGCGGGATCCGGGCCGGGAGGGGACGGAACGGTTGTGGGGTGGGCAGGAGCGCCTCCATGCTCCCCAATCGCGGCGGCAACCGTGAGAACAGGCCCGCTTTTCGCGCCGCGCGACCCAGGCCCAGGTGCTGATAGGCGCGAACCGCGCGGCCTGCCCCGTCGAGAAGCTGGGGTGAGGCGAAGAGACCATCAAGCACGAGGGCGCCGATCATCGCCGCCTGGGGCGATGCCGGAGGCAAAACCGCCCGTACTTCCTCCAGGGCCCGGCCGAACCGCACCCCGGAAGGGCAGGCAGTCTCGCAGGCCCGGCAGCCCAGACAGCGATCGAGGTGGCGCCGCAGCGAAGGATCATCAAGGGCGACGACCCCATCCGCCGCCGCCTTCATCTGAAAGAGTCTCCCACGAGGACTATCGCGTTCGTCGCCCAGCAGATCATAGGTCGGGCAGGTGGGCAGGCAGAGCCCGCAATGAACGCAGGCACGCAGCAGATCGCGGGGAAGCGAGGGCCTGGATCGGGCAAGCGAGGTCATCTACAATCCTTCCACGAAGCGGCCTGGATTCAGAGTGGAGGTGGGGTCCAGGGCGGTCTTGAGCCCTCGGACCAGGCGTGGGGCCGACACCGATCCCCATACATCCAGGCCAATCTTGGCCTCGGGGGCGCAATGCTGGACGACCAGGTACCCATCTCGCCCGCGCGCCCAGGCCCGGAGTTGGTCTACCAGGGGCGGAACCTCCGCCGCCAGCCTGGGCAGTGCGTGCACTACCCCACTGCCGGCGTGCGCGATTAGGGGAGCGCCAGGGAGCGCAACCACCAATTCGGCCAGGGCAGGCAGGGTATCGCCCAGCGGTACGCTGAGCTTGAGGACGGTCTCGTCGGCCCCGTGGGGGGTGCGCGACTCAGCCACGGCAGCGGTCAGCCGCGCCGCGCCGTCCCCGGTCGCGATCTCCTCTGTTCGGAGTCCGGTCGCCGCCGCTGCTCTCCCCACCTCATCGACCTGCCGGCCCACTACGGCTGGATGGCCCTCGCACACGACCAGCAGCAGTTCGCCGGCGGGCACCGCGAATCCTGCCGCGGCCAGCCTCTGGCTCGCCTCACGGTTCAGGGCCTCAATCGCCCCCAGACCCAGGGGCAGGCGGAGCAAGCCGCCAACCACCGAGGCCATGGCCGGCCAGGGCGCGATGTCGCTTGGCGCCGCGCAGGCGAGGACACGACGTTCGGCCGGCAGTGGGTGCAAGCGGAGCGCCACCTCCACGATCACCCCAAGGGTTCCCAGCGCCCCCACATGCATCTTATGCAGATCATACCCGGCCACGTTCTTCACCACCTTGGCGCCGGAGCGGGCCAGGGTGCCGTCGGCATAGGCCACGCGCATCCCCAGCACCAGATCGCGTGCCGTGCCGTAGCGGAGCCGGTGGGGGCCGGACTGGTTGCAGGCCAGGGTGCCGCCAATGGTGGCGGTGGCCGCGTAGGGGGGGTCGAGCGCCAGCCACTGGCCGTACTCAGCGAACAGCGCCTGGGCGGCGGCCAGCGGTGTCCCGGCCAACGCCACGGCCACCAGATCATCCGGCCTGTACTCCAGCACCGAGGTCAGACCGCCGGTCTCCAGCGCCAGATCATAGCGCGTGGACCGGTTGCCCAGACTCATCTTGGTGCCGGCGCCCCGCGGGCGCACCGCCAATCCCTCGGCAGCGGCGGCGCGCAGGGTAGCGGCCACCTGCTCGGGAGTAAGGGGCGCGGCCTGGAACTTCGGGGCCATCCCCTCCACCGCCAGGCGGACTGCCTCATCGAACGAGACAACCTGCCAGTTTGGGCCGTCGGATAGCCGCCGGTCGTTGCTCACCAGTGCGCCTCGATCAAGGACCGGCCATGCAGTTCGATGCAGCGGCCAGGGGTAGGGAACAGCTTGCCCGGATTGCAGCGCCGGCGCGGATCGAAGACATCGCGTACCCGTAGCATGATCTCCAGGTCGTCGTCGGAAAACATCCGCCGCACCACATCCAGTTTCTCCACCCCGATTCCGTGCTCTCCCGTAATAGAGCCGCCGTAATCCAGACACACTTGCAGGATCTCCGCCCCCGCCGCGCGCACCCGATCAATCGCGTCCGCCTGATCGGAATCGAAAAGGAGGGCGGGGTGAATATTGCCGTCACCGGCGTGAAGGAGAGTCGCAACCTTCAGATTGTGCTCGGCGGCGATCCGCTCCACGGCGGCAAGCACCTGGGGAAGGGTGTTCCGTGGGACCACCCCATCCATCACGTAGTAATTAGGGGCCAGCCGGCCCATCGCCCCACCGGACTCTTTCCGCGCCTTCCACAGCCCCGCCCGTTCGGCTTCGGAGGCCGCCACCTTCAACTCGATTGCCCCTGCTCGGTTGCAGATTTCGATCACCGAAGCGAGGCCGGTTTCCGCCGCCTCGCTAATTCCTTCTAGTTCGATCAGCAGCACCGCCTCGGCCTCCACGGGATAGCCCGCGTGGGTCGCCGCCTCTATAGCCCGGATGGTATTGTTGTCCATCATCTCGAGGGCGGCGGGAATGACCCCCGACTGGATGATCGCTCCCACGCAGCCGGCGCACTGCTCAACGCTGGAGAACATCGCCACCATGGTGCGCACGGCCTCCGGGCGGGGAATCAAGCGCACCTGAATCTCACCCGCAACCCCCATGGTGCCTTCGCTGCCCACCGCCAACGAGGTAAGGTCATAACCGGGCGCGTCGGGAGCGAGTCCTCCCAACTCCACCGCCTCGCCATCGGCGAGAAACAGTTTCATTCCCAGAATGTGATTGGCCGTCACCCCATAGGCGAGGGTATGCGGACCGCCCGCGTTCATCGCCGTATTGCCGCCGATCGTGGACGCGGCCTGGCTGGAAGGGTCGGGGGCGAACTGGAGGCCGAGCGGAGCCACGGCCCGCCCCAGTTGCAGGTTGACCACGCCTCCCTCCACTCGCGCGGTCAGATGCTCGGGCTGTATCGATACGATGCGGCGGAGGCGGGCAAAGGAGATCGTCACCCCGCCTTCGCAGGGGATGACCGCGCCGGCCAGTCCCGTGCCGCCGCCCCGCGGGATCAGCGCCACGCCGGCCCGGCCCACCGCCGCCATTACGGCCGCCAACTGAGCCCCATCCTCTGGGATCACCACCAGTTCAGATGCCGCGGCGTCAGTGCCGCCATCATAGCTGTAGAGACTCAGGCTGTAGGGATCGGAGAGTACCCGATCCGGGCCCACGATCGCCGCCAGCTCGGCGGCCAGCGTGCGCAAGTCGCGGCCCGCCGGCATCCTGGCCTCATTGCCCACGTGCCCCATCCTTTCCGCGCTTCTTCTGGAGGTCTGACCCTATCGTAGAGGATTAGGGGGAAGAGGAGCAACGGAGGACGCGGAATGTCAGGCGGGGGGATGCCCCTCTTGCAGGCGGGAGAGTAGTTCACGGAGTCGCGCCTTCTCGGCCTCAGCCGCGTTGGCCCGCGCGGCCTCCGCGTGCACCCGTGCCGTCTCCACCTGTGCGTGCGCCTCGGCGGCTTGAGCGTGCGCGGTCGCGGCTTGAGCCTCCACCTTGGCGGCCCGCGCCTTCTCTTGAGGTGTGGGCACCAATTGCCCGGTTGCCCGTTCACGAAGCCGCGGGAGATAGCCGCCAATTACCCAATCATAGTCGGGGATCGTCACGCACCGCACACTCCCGTCGGCCTCGGGAACCACCTGTTCATAGATGACGTATTCGTTAAGGCGAAACACCTGCAAGCGCGGCGAGAGCATGCCTCCCATGGGGTCGAACTGGACGTACTCGCGCACTCCCATGGCGGCATAGTCCGGTTTCTTCCCCGCGCTGTCCCGATAGATCGTGCTGGGCGAGGCGCCCTCATAGACCAGATCGGGGACTTTGCCTTCGTCCCAGAGCCGATATTGCCGTCGCAAGATGCCATAGACCGGGTCAAGCTCTCCCACCCCGCGGGCCACGAACACATCGGGCGTGAGATGCCGCCGCAGGTTATGTTCGTCCAGGTGGTGTCTCTTTCCCACGCAAGCGCTCCAATTCCGCCTGCAGGCGCGTGATGTGCTTCTGCTGCTCTGTCCGCAAGCGCCGCTCTTCGGCAAGCCGCTGCCGCTCTTCGGCAAGCCGCTGCCGCTCTTCGGCGAGCATCCGTCGCCGCTCCCCGTGCAAGGGGATGAGGCGCCCCTGGCGATTGTACACCCGCGGCAGGGTGTGCTCGGCGGTGAATCCCACTCCCAGCGTGCGGCTCCAGTAGCGGCTCTGGGCGTCCGCCTGCCATGGTTGGTAGCCGCTTCCCGTACGCTGCCAGCCCCGGAATTGCTCCGCCATAAACTCGCCCAGCGGATCGAAGAGCAAGATTTCCTCGATCCCCAGAGCACGGTAGCCCGCCGTCTTCCCCTGCTCGCTGTCCATATCGTAGGCGGCGGTACTTTTGCTCAGCACCTCGATTACCAGGGCAGGCAACCCTTGGGTCCGGGCATCAACTTCCCGCAGGCGGAGTGGCCCCAGGTGAGGATGCACCATCACATCGGGGCTGGGCCGCCAGGGGCTACCGTTCGGCTGCCAGGCGACCAGGGTAAGCTGGTCGCCTATATGCCAGGGGAGGTCGGTTTCCTCGGCCTCGTCACGGAGGGAATAGACCGTCGTGCGAATTGAATCCTGGTGCCAATCGGCTCCCACCAAATCCTCCTCGCTATCATCGTGCAGCCAGAGCCGCGCCACCTGCGTGCTCATCGCCCGGCCCTCCTTTTCTTTCTGGAGCCCAGTGAGTCTAGCATACCATCCATGGCCGGGCTGGGACGGACGAACCGACGAGAGATCGCTCCCACGCCTAGAAAGCGCGACCCGGCACGGCGCGGGTTACGACGCGGCCCGCGCCGCCGATTTGGCGAGATCACTCGCCATTTCGCCGTCCGACTCCGCCAGGCGCCGCGCCCACAACTCCTCGTAGGCCGACTCCAGGTTGCGGACGAAGCGCTCGGTATCAAACAACGGGGTGGTAAGCCGGTTCGCGGCCAGCCTGGCTTTGAGCACCGCCATCTCCTCTGAGTGGGTGGCCAGGCGCACCGCCGTTTCCTCGTAGGCCCCCAGGTCGGGCATGATCAGTTCGGGCAGGCTGATGGCGGTCAGGATGCTGGCCCCGGCCCGGCGGGGAAAGCTGTCACCCAGAATACCGAGGACCGGCACGCCTGCCCAGAGCGCATCGCTGGCCGTGCTCATGGCGTTGACCACCGGGGTATCGAGCATCAGGTCGGCATGCTGAAGTCGAGCCAGGTGCTGGTCCTTGGGCAGGGATTCGCCAAAGATGATCCGCTCTTGGGGGCAGCCCCGGCGACTCGCCTCGGCGCGCATATTCCGCTCCGCGTGTTCGTTGGCCCGATACAACCAGAGCACACTCCCCGGTACGCGCTCAAGGATGCGGAGCCAGCAGTGGAAGATCAAAGGGTCAAGCTTATAGGGCGTGTTGAAGCAACAGAAGACGAACCCCTCCGGAAGATCGTACGCCATGCGAGGCTGCCAGGCCGCGATTGGCTGCCGGTCGTTGATCTGGTAGGTGTCCGGCAACCGGTAGACCTTTTCCGAGTAATAGTGCTCGTGCTCCGGCGGGCAGATCACCGCGTCGACCAAAGAGTAGTCCACGAAGTCCTT
>DATLQX010000319.1:0-2783 GCA_035534995.1 Chloroflexota bacterium
CTAAAGAGGTATGTCACCTATGGTGAAGAAAGAGAGACTCTATATCTGACTTTTGAAGGCTATTTCGCTTACGCATCGTCTGCAATCCCCTCCTTTGCTGAACAAGTACGGCAGATTGAACGATTTATTGTACGCCACGTGCCTACAGATAATATTGTTGTGTATAAGGAGATAAGCCAAAATCCCCAAGTTAGGCCGATGAATCAAGCTATAGCTGATTACATCATCGAATACCTGGATCATCAGGGATGCATTTCCTCTGAGGAGAGCCACCCTTCAGCCGAACCAGGCCCTCTTTGGGAAATCACGAATGTCGCGGATTACCTTCGTAAGAAAAGCGCTCAACCCTGGCTCATGGCACCCTCAGATCCCTCGCCAACGCCTAGACGCATGAAATCCTCGGGATCATCGATCATTAGTAAGCAAGAGGCGGTCAACGTGACACAAGAACAAGTAACGAGACCCCAAGTATTCATCGCCTCCTCGGGAGAATCGGTAGAAATGGCCCACGCGATCCTGGGGCGCCTTGAACATAAGGTAGATGTTAAACCGTGGGACATAGGTGTATTTCAATTGTCGAGTACGAATATAGAATCGCTCATTGCCATCACGAAGAAGATGGATTTCGGCGTGTTCGTGCTTACGCCTGATGACATTGCCAAGATTAGGCAAAAGGAATATGTAGCGGCACGAGATAATGTTGTCTTCGAGTTGGGCTTGTTCATGGGTGCATTGGGCCGAGATCGCTGTTTTATGATTACGCCTAAGGGAGTCAATGACTTCCGCCTTCCTACTGATTTGCTGGGGATGGTTGTTGCCGAATATGACCCGCAACGCGCCAAGGATGACATAGATGTAAGTCTGGTGAGTCCCTGCCGCAAGATCCTTACTGCGATTAAGGCTAAAGGGCCGATAAGCCGGTCTAGAGCTTAGAAGAATACAAGTGACATTAGCGTCAATATCTACACCTGTGGAGGTAGGTCAATGGCGTATTTTGCTCTGACTAAGGACGCCGGATATGCAGTCACCGTTCTAGTACTACAGCGACACTTAGGCCGCGTCAGGCAGCACCTCCGCATGGTCGAGGGTGGCCAGGATCTGGGCCCAGAGGCCAGTGCCGCGCCAGCGCTGATACCGGCTGTAGACGCCTTGCCAGGGGCCGAAGTGGCTGGGTAAGCTGCGCCAGGAGCAGCCGGTCCGCTCCACCCAGAGCATCGCCTCTACCATCCGGCGGTGGTCATGGGGGGGACGGCCTCGCGGCGATCGCCGCGGGGGCAGCAGCGAGTGCAGGCGCTGCCACTGGTCCTCCGTCAGGTGGGGATTCCGTGCGGGTGGGAGCACGATGACCACCGACCGAATCACGGGCAGCGCTACCAGGCGCTGGGCCCGCCGCGCCATGTGCGCGCGCTTGGCCCGTGCTTGATGCTGTCGTCGCCAGCGGGACCAGTGCAGGCGGAAGCTGAACCTTTCGGGCGGCTCGGCCAGCGCCAGCAGCAGCCGGCGCACCTCCGGCACCGTGAACGGGATCAACTCGCTGGGCGCCCCAAGGCCCCCTTTTTTCCGCCGTCCAGATCCGGAGCGGCGGTGGCGTGCGCGCGGGTCACTTCCAGATAGGCATGGGCCAGCAGGGCGAGGGTGATGTGACGATACCAGGCCCGCCAGCACCGCACTTCATACTGGTCCAGGCCCACCAGATCCTTGGCCCGCTCGAAGCCCTCCTCGATTGCCCAGCGCGCCCCGGCCACCCGCGCCAGGTCGGCCAGCGGGGTCGTCGCCGGCCCGTACGCCCGATAGTAGGCAAGATCGGTGGGGTCGCTCAGGCTGCGCCGCGCCAGCACCCACTGCGCCGTGCCCGCTGTGCCCACCCCCGGCAGCGGGATCCAGGCCCAGTCGTAGAACCGTGGCCCCTGGCTGCCCTCCCCCGCCGACCGTCGCTGCCAGGCGCCGGGCGGCACGGCGGCGAAGCACGCATCCGCCCGCTGTTGCCGCCCGCCCGCCCAGACCGGATGGTCGCACGAGACCGCCAGCACGTAGGGGCGCTCCTCCGCCTCCAGCCACCCGCGCAACCGCCCGGCATTCCCATAGACTTCGTCTCCCGTGACCCAGGCGGCCGGCACCCCTGCCGCGAAGGCCCGCGTCAGCATGGCCTGGGCCAACTGCCCTTTGGTGGCAAAGCCCACGTCTGGGGGCACCCCCGCCTCCACGCGGCGGGCCTGATCCGTGGCCCATTCCTCGGGCAGGTAGAGTTCCCGATCCAGGAAGGCCCGACCGCCGCCACCTGCGTAGGCCAGGAACACGCCGATCTGGCAGTTCTCGATCCGTCCCGCCGTCCCACTATATTGCCGTTTGACCCCCACCGACTTGGTTCCTTTCTTGAGGAACCCGGTTTCGTCGATCACCAACACGCCGTCCGGCGCACCCAACTGCTCTACCACGTAGCCCCGCAGGTCGTCCCGTACGGCATCGGCGTTCCAGTGCGCCGCGTTGAGCAGTCGCTGCACCCCCTGAGGTCCAGACTCGCCCAAGTGCTCGGCCAATTGCCAACCATTCTTGCGCTCCACCCGATCCAACAGTCCCATCAGATACCGCCGCGCCCGCGCCCGCACTTCCGCCCGCCCAAATCGCCCCGCGATCCGTGCATGCACGCCATCTAACTCCGCCCGCCAGCCGGCCACTGCCGCGCGTTGCGCGGGAGCCGTGGCCGCCTCTCCCAGTCCCATGTTCGCCTTCCTTCCACCAGGAAAGGGTACCACGATCCCCCTCTAAGTGTTGCTGTAGTACTA
>DATLQX010000320.1:0-3406 GCA_035534995.1 Chloroflexota bacterium
TAGGCATGCCTCTCGCCGAGCCGCTTCCGAACCTTCCGCGCGATGTCGCGGAACGCGATCGCGGCCACGGAGGCGGGTCGCGCAAGCAAGAGGGGCATGCCGCCGTCGCCCAACTGGCTGATCAGCGGATCCACGGGGATAGTCCCGAGCCGGTCCACCCCTAGGCACCTCCGACACCTCTGAAACCATGGCTTTGTGCGAGGATAGTCGGCGAATGTTACAGGTGATAGGTCTTCAATCTCCGCCAGCGATTTCCCTCGTCCGTATAGCACTTGGCGTGGTATTTCTGGTGGCGGCAGCAGGTAAGCTGCCAAATCAGCGACGCTTTTTCTTGGTTGTAATGGCATATCGCGTGCTGCCCAGAAGGCTATCCCGGCTATACGCCCACGTATTGCCCTGGGCTGAGGCGGTCGTCGGCGTAGTGCTTCTATTCGACGTGGCCACGCGCATAGGAGCGATCCTCGCCGTCGTCCTCCTGGTGAGCTTTATGGCGGCGATCGGACGTAACATCGCGCGCGGACGTACTGGCTTACCCTGCGGCTGTTTTGGTGGAGGGTCACACCAGCAGGTAAGCAGTTCGCTGCTCGTCCGCAACTCTCTCCTCGTCCTTCTGGCGCTACTTGTAGCGATTTATGACTCCGATGGCTTCGCTCCACACGCGGCGTATCTCCTCTCTTTCCCCGCGCTTGCTCTATCGAGCATCATTCTCTTTCCATTCGTACGGCAACGATTTACACCACCAAGGACGTTCTAGGGGCGGCATATGCAATCTCTCGCTCGCGGCATATTTAACCCGCAATTCGGGCCCGACGTAGCCCTGAGCGGCCACGTCGTGGTGTGGGACGCGGCGGAGCGGGCCATGTTCGGAAGCATGAACTACGATATTTATGGCATGGATCTGGTTACTGGCCGGCGCTTCCCGATGACGAGCGATCCGCGTGACCAGATCCTGCCCGCGATCAGCGGAACTACCGTGGTCTGAGATGATGCATGCGATGGCCGATGGGCGATCCAAGGCGCCTACCTCCCGCCCACGGAATAGGTCGCGTATCGCTCCAGCACCTGTATCATCACCGAGGTAGAGAATGTCCCAGTCTACTCCTGGAACGATCGCGGCATCGTCAGTTCAGCGGCCTGGTGATTGAGAGAGATGGAGAGCGCCAGTGCAGGTACCCGCGATTCTGTATGGGCCCGCGAAGGAAGTGCGCGCACGGTGCAGGTTGGCGTTGCGCGCGTGGTTGAAGTCAGATATGTCCTACATCGAAGCGATGGAAGCTGATGGGATGCTTGATGTTGCTGACTTCACGGAACCGATTAGCCTTGAATTTGGGCCGCGTGAGTATGGATTCGGCCTCTACCTCGCCGCTCCCGCCTATTGTCTATTCTCGGGAGCAAAGGGCCTACTACTCAATGAACGCGCCAGGTGGCGACCCGACTGGTGGTGTACGCCGCGCCTCACACAGTTCTTCGACGCCTCCCTCACTCGCCCCTGGGCGCTGCTCAGTATCATGTACACACAAAATGCACATGTCCTGTTCGGTCCGCCTGACCCAAGCCTTGATCTCGACCGCACACGACGCTTTATCGCCTCCGTGCTGCGCGACTGCGAGGAACTGGAAGCGATCGGTCCCCGCTTCGAGGGACACCATTTGGTCTACGTCGCGAGGAAGATCTACATCGGGCTTGCCACCCTTCAGGGACCAACGGAGAATCTCAGGGATCTCATCCATCTCTACGATGGGCCACCTGAACGGTCCGGAGGGTTGCGAGCCCTCTTGCGCGCGCTTGATGTCGTGATTGACCCCACGTGGGCGGCGGAGCGCTTACCGGATCATCCTACGGTACTGATACCGCTACCCTCACCCCCACCCCCTCCGCCCTACGATCCGGCGGAGCACGAAATGAGCCCCGCCATGCAAAGCGCGATCGAGGCGGACGATCAGGCCGCGGTTCGGCGGCTGGTTGAGGCTGGCGAGTCTCCCAACCGCTATCATCCTGAGCATTTGACGACGCCGCTCTTCTGGGCCATCCAGCATGGCCATGCCGACCTGGTCAAATTCTTTCTGGACCACGGAGCCCCTATCGAGGACCGGGCTGATGAAGGGGAATCGCCCCTCATGAAGGCGGCCTACCATGGCCATGTCGCTATCGTCCGCCTCTTACTTGAGCGGGGGGCAAAGGTGCGTTACCGCACGGACAAAGGGTTTGACGCGCTCACGTTCGCGGAGATGGGACAGCACGCGGAGATCCACCAGATCATCAAAGACGCCTGGAAGGGGAAGAAAAAGGAAGCTACTCCTGTTCCTCCTTCGTATCCGTGCGGGTGACGGTCAGATAGGCGACGAAGCCGACGATTAAGATCGCGAGGACCAGACTGACCGGTCCGTCACCCAGGCCAAGGCCACTCACGTTCCGCGCCTTGCCCAGCCAGTCGGCATACGAGGCGCCGATCGGCCGGGTGACGATATAGGCAGTCCAGAAGGCGGCAATCGCGTTCAGGCCCAGCCGCCAGTAGGCCAGAGCCGGCACGGCGAACACCGCGACAAACAGGATACCCGAGGAAAAGAATCCCAAGCCCAGGGTGAACGCGGTCAGGTCACCGGCGGCGGTGCCGAGCGCGAAGGTCGCGATCACCGTGGCCCAATAAAACAGCTCGCGGCGCGGCGTGTAGATACTATGGATGGACAGCGTCTTCTCGCTCCGGTACCAGGTGACAAGGATCACAGCCACCGCGACCGCGAAGAACGTGGTTGAGGCATAGTAGGGAACGCCAAACTCAATATGGAGGACATCGGCGGCCATCGTGCCGGCGATGGCGACCATGAGGACGGCTAACCAATAGATCCAGGCCACGTAGCGGCGCGCCGTGAGTTGAATCGCCAGGGCGATAACCAGGCCAATCCCACCGAGAATGACCGCGAGATAGGGATTGATATTGTAGACCAGGTAGTCCGAGGTAGATTCGCCCATCGCGGTGGTCAGCAATTTCACGATCCAGAAGTAGATCGTGATTTCCGGCACCTTACTGATCGCTCCGAGCGCGCCGCCTCTGGTCCGCTGGGAGCCGGCGGACGGAAGGGTAGGTGCGTCGGACGCGGAACCCATGTTTGCTCGTGGTCGCGATACTGGTTCACTCAAATGCTCATGCTCCTGATGGTAGCCCGCGGGCGAGAGAGCGGCGTCCGACTTGCGGGACGAGCGCACGCTACTATTCTAGCGGGTCGTGAACCATTCCGTGGTCAGGGAAGGAGAAACTGGGCCCAACATAGTGCTTTTCCCATCGGCTACGTTTGCCGGGACACAGCGCCGACCGCGGTCGGCGGGATCAACCCATGCGGCCTGATTCCATACAGGGAAAGGGCCGCTATTCACGGTCGATAGCGCAGCCCCGGGTCGGCGCCGCCGA
>DATLQX010000321.1:0-17179 GCA_035534995.1 Chloroflexota bacterium
CCCGTTCCTTTTTTCTTGCGCCTAGGAAATCCTCAACCCAGGAGGCGATACCCTGGCACGGTCAGGAATTCCTCGAAGTCCTCGGTCTCGATCAACTGGAGGAACAAGGCGGCAGCCTCGGAGTACCGGCCCGCCGCGTAGCGATCCGCCCCTACCTGGGCCGTGATCCGCTCCAGTTCCTGCCCCAGTACGTCCTGGCAGAGGGCCAGGGTGAGCCGTCGCCCATCGGCGAGCACTCCTCGTGGATTGTGCAGCCATTGCCACACCTGGGCACGAGATATTTCCGCCGTGGCGGCATCCTCCATCAGGTTATTGATCGGAACGGCCCCCATGCCGCGCAACCATGCCTCGATATACTGGACGCCCACGCTGATGTTGACGCGCAGCCCCTGCTCGGTAATCGCGCCCCCCGGCACGGCCAGAAGATCCTTTGCCTCCACATGCATGTCATCCCGGACGCGGTCGATCTGGTTCGGAGCCGGCATCAGGCGATTGAAGACCTCCAGGGCGACTGGGACCAGTCCGGGATGGGCGACCCAGGTGCCGTCGTGCCCATCCCGTGCCTCGCGCTCCTTGTCGGCCCGCACCTGGCGCGTGGCCTCTTCGTTGGCGACTGGATCGCTCCGCACCGGGATGTAGGCCGACATCCCGCCGATCGCCGGGGCATGGCGTCGATGACAGGTTTTGATGCAGAGTAAGGAATAGGAGCGCATGAAGGGCACGGTCATGGTGACCAGGGCCCGATCGGGGAGAATAACCTCTGGTTGGCGGCGGAGCTTTTTGATGTAGCTGAAGATGTAATCCCAGCGGCCACAATTCAGTCCGGCGGAATGTTCGCGCAATTCATAGAGAATCTCATCCATCTCGAAGGCGGCCAGGATCGTCTCGATCAAGACCGTCGCCTTGATCGAGCCGGCGGGAAGTCCTAACTCGCGCTCGGCCAGGACAAAGACATCATTCCACAGCCGCGCCTCCAGGTGGCTTTCCAGCTTTGGCAGATAGAGATAGGGGCCGGTCCCCCGATCTAGTAGGGCGCGGGCATTGTGAAAGAGAAACAGGCCAGCGTCAACCAGACTGCCGGAGATCGGCTGTCCCTCCAGGGTGAGATGCTTCTCGGGTAGGTGCCAGCCGCGGGGACGGATCATCAGCACGGCGGTGCGCTCGGCCAGGGCGTAGCTCTTGCCTTCGGGACTGGCGAAGCTGATAGTGCCGCGAATGGCGTCGCGCACGTTGATCTGACCGCCGATCGTGTTCTCCCAGGTAGGTGAGTTGGCATCCTCCAGATCAGCCATGAAAACCGAGGCGCCGGAGTTCAGAGCGTTAATCACCATCTTCCGGTCGCCCGAGGGGCCGGTAATCTCCACTCTCCGGTCCCGCAGATCGGCGGGAAGGGGAGCGATCGTCCAGGTACCGGCACGGATGCTCGCGGTCTCCGGCAGGAAGGACGGCAGTTCCCCGGCATCGATCCGCGCCTGACGGGCCGCGCGGTCGGCCAGCAGATCTTGACGACGTCCCTCGAACGTCCGCGCGAGCTGGGCCAGGAAGCGGAGCGCGGCGGGGGTAAGAATATCCGCGAATTCGGTAAGGAGGGCTCCCTCGATCACGATGCCCTCAGTGGCGGCGGAGCGCGGATCCGTCATCTCGTCCTCAACCCTTTCCTACGCAAGTCCAGCGTGGCGAATGTTTTCGTGTAGTTGTAGGGGTGCCCCCACAAGTGCGGGAATACGTACGTCAAGTACTCCTCCATACAGGTACAGGATAGCGCCTCGGGGCGGTCATCCGTGGGACCAGAACGGGGGATCGCCTTGCCGCCCTTGGTGGTATACCATAGGGCGCATGGCGAACCCCTCTCGCTCCCTGGTCGCGGATCCGATACCGGCACCGGCGGATTGCCCGCCATCTCCGCGCGCCCGATTGTTGGAGGCTGGGCTATGGATCACCCTGATCCTGGCCATCGCGTACATCTTTATCTTTGCCGCGGTCTCTATTCTGCGTTATGTAAACTTCCATTATGGGGGTGATACCGCCGACTACGCGCAGATGCTCTGGAACACCGATCACGGGCGTATCCTGTGGAAGACCAATATCTATACGGCCGGGAACGGGTTCCGCGGCGGCCATGCCGAACCACTACTGCTCCTCCTCGCCATCCCCTACGCGATCGGGCCGGACCCACGCACCTTGTTGCTGTTGCAAACCCTGGCGCTGGCCTCCGGAGGGCCCCTTACCTACCTATTGGCGCGGATCCACGGGCACCGCCAGTCAACCAGCGTGGGCCTGGCCGGCTTGTACCTGGTGTTTCCCCTGGTCCACTACGCCAATATCTGGGATTTCCATCCCGATCCTTTCGCGGTTCCGGCCCTGTTCGGCGCCCTCATCGCCTTCGACCTCCGCCGCTGGAAGCTGTTGGCCGGGTGTCTGGTGGTGGTGCTCCTGACTAAGGAGCAGATGGGCCTTTTCGTGGTCGGGCTCGGTGCCTATTGGTGGTTCTGGCGCGGCGAACGAAAAGTGGGTCAACTGGTCATTGGGGCCGCCCTCCTCTATGGGCTGGTCGTGCTTCTGCCCTGGATGCTGGCCACCTCGGGCCAGTTCAGCCGTGATTACGGGAGCTACTTCAGCGACGCCGGCAGCGCCGCTCACGCCCACGGACTGCTTGGGCGACTGGAAGCGACCGGCTCCCTGCTGAGCCAGGGCTTCCGCGGACAGAACCTGATCCTGGCCTTGCTCCCCACCGGCTTCCTCTTTCTGTTTGACGGCAGCGCCATGGTTACCGTGCTGCCCCTGGCCGGTCTCTACGTCAGCAATCAATTCACCAACGATTTTTGGTTCCATCATTATGTCACCTGTGTCCCCATTTTTCTCTATGGGACCAGCCGAGTCTTGCTTCGGCCCGTCTTCCGCCGGTACCGGGCGGTTCTTCCCCTCGCCCTGATTATCTGGGCCAGTTTGCTCGGCTACTCGTATGCCGCCTCCGCTCTTAACATGATGCATTGGATCTACCAGCCAGCGATCTTCCTGAGCACCGATGCCCACGCGCGAGCCCAATCGGCCTTCATCCGCTTCGTGCCGGCGGGCGCGCCGCTCGACAGCGATTCGCCGATCGCCGCCCATCTGGCGAATCGGGAAACCCTCTATCAGGTACAGAATCCCGATCAGCCCAGCCTGGTGCCGTACACGCTCCTGGACCTCCATGCCGATCTGGCCCATCCTCCCCCCTGGCTGGTGCAGGACGACGATCTCACGCGCGCCTACATCGTAAGGACGGGCGGCTTCAAGGTCATCCATGCCATTCCCAAGCAAGGTCTCTATCTGTATGCCAATTGCCGGAACTTCCCCCATGCGATAGGCTGCCAGAGGCATTAACCGGGCAGGTGGGAAGGTGTGTATGATCGTCGCTCTGGGGGACGCGGCCCTCGATCTATTCGTGGCGCCCGATCAGGACGCCATTGAGGGAAGCGACGTGACGGGCGCCGTCCGCGTGCTGCCCGGCGGCTCGGCCGCCAACTTCGCCGTGTGGGTGTCGCGGTTGGGAGCCAGGCCGGCCCTGATTGGCGCCGTGGGCGACGACTACGCGGGCGATTTCATGCGCGCGGATCTGGAGCGCGAAGGGGTACTTGCCCATCTCCGGCGGGTGCCCGCCCCCACGGCGGCGATCGCCGTGCTGGTGGACGCGCGCGGCGAACGGACCATGATTACCAGCCGGGGAGCCGCTACCCACTTCAACCTGGAGATGCTGGAGCCTTATATGCTCCCACCCGGTTGCCATCTCCACCTCCCCGCCTACTCCCTGTTCGTGGAACCGTTGGCGGCGGCAGCGATCGAGGCGGCGGCGCGTACGCGAGCCGGTGGTGGGACGGTGGCGGTCGATACCTCCTCGGTGGGGCCGCTCCGTGCCTTCGGGCGAGAGCGGTTTCTCGGATTGCTCGACGATCTGGGGCCCGACCTGCTGTTCGCCAACCACGCCGAGGCGGCCTTCCTGAGCGGGGTCGAGGATCCGGAGGCGGGAAGCCTGATTCTCCAGCGCCATGCGCCCCTGGTACTATGGAAACTGGGCGGGGAAGGATGCCTGGGCCGGGGAGAGCGGCTGGCGCGGGCACCCGGCCTCGCGGTCCCGATACGGGACAGCACGGGCGCCGGGGACGCCTTTGCCGCCGCCTTCACGGTGGCCCACCGCGCGGGCGTCGCCCTGGAAACCGCGCTGGCCAGCGCCAACCGCCTGGCGGCCGCCGTGGTGCGGCATATGGGCGCCCGTCCCCGCCTGGAAGTAGATCGGGAAGAGGAGAACTGATGGCTACTGGAACTCTTGATTCCCGTCTGAATCCCTACCTGAACCTGCATCCCGAGGTAGCCGATGCCCTGGAAGGCCGCCGACCGGTGGTGGCCCTGGAATCAACGATCATCTCGCACGGCTTCCCCTGGCCGCAAAATCTGGAGGTCGCTCAGGCAGCCGAGGCGGTGATCCGCCGCGAGGGAGCCGTGCCGGCGACCATCGCCATTCTCGACGGGGTGATCCGGATCGGCCTTACGGAGGCGGAACTCCGGGCGCTGGCCCAGCGCCAGGGCGTGACCAAGGTCAGCCGCCGCAACCTGTCGCTGGTCCTCGGCCAGGGCGCCTGGGGCGCCACCACGGTGGCTGCCACCATGTGGTGCAGCGCGCGGGCCGGCATCCACGTCTTCGCCACCGGAGGAATCGGTGGGGTCCATCGGGGAGGCGCCCAGAGCCTCGACATCTCCGCCGACTTGCAAGAGTTGGCCCGTACGCCGGTGATCGTCACCTGCGCCGGGGCCAAGGCGATCCTGGATATCGGCCTCACCCTGGAGTATCTGGAGACCCAGGGAGTCCCGGTGATCGGGTACGGGACCGATCGCTTCCCCGGCTTCTACGTCCCCGCCACGCCCTTCGCGGTGGACGGGCGGCTGGATACGCCCGAGGCGGTGGCTCGAACCGCGCATATGCACTGGTCCCTGGGCCTGGAGAGCGGCCTCCTCGTCGCCTGCCCGGTCCCGGAGGACGCGGCGCTCTCCGTCCAGACCATGGATGCCGCGATCGATCGGGCCCTGGAAGCAGCGGCGACGGCGGGAATCGCGCGGGCCGAGGTCACACCCTTCCTCCTGGACGAAATTCGCCGCACCACCGAGGGCGAAAGCATCGGGACCAACATCGCGCTGGTCTGCAACAACGCGGCGATTGGGGCACGGATCGCGGGAGCACTCTCACTCCTGTAAGCGGGCCTCCGGCCGAGGCCGGGTGTGGCGCGTTTTCCTCCGAGAACCCGCCCGAGGGGGTCATGCATAACAGGCCGGACCGCCCGTGGGCGGTCCGGCCTGTTATGCATGACCCCTGATCCTGTATTAGCTGCCGGTCGTGAAGGTAGTGGTATAGCTCACGAAGCCGCCCGCCGCCCCTTGCGCCACCACGGTCTCTTTGTACTGGGTGTTTGGCTTGAGCGGGGTGGGTGGGGCGCTGGTGATCGTGTTGCCGCTGATCGTGGGCGGGGGGAGCATGACGACGCCGGCTGGGTTATTGGCCTCGGCCAGGATGATCTGAGCCACTTTTCCTGGGGATGCGTTGAAAGTGACCGAGATGGCGGCGCTGAGGGAAACCCCGGTGGCGCCGTCGGCTGGAGAGGCGCTGCTCACCGCGAAGGATCCGCTGCTGATCGAGGTACCGGAACCGGGACCTGATCCGGTCCCTGAACCAGCGCCGGCGCCGGGAGCGGGCGCCGTCCCCTTGTGCGTATGAATCATGCCGCCGGAGTCGCCTGACCCAAAGGTCGCTTTGTCGGCCATGCAGGTCTTCACGCTGGCCGAACCGGAGAGACTCACTTCTTGCGTGGAGAAGACGACGCTCGTGTTCGCCTGAGCCCCGGTCAACGCCTTGTTGAGGCAGCTTCCCTGCATGGTCATGGTGAAGGCGCTGTTGCCGCCGCTCTTGGCGTGCCAGACAATGTTGGCCGCGCCGAGCGAGCCGCTGTAATTGAGGCTCGCGACGGGATTGGTCCCCGTGGTAAGGGCTCCAGGCTTCAGGGTGTCGGTGGCGAAGTGGGAATACTGGGTCAAACCGAATTCGGCCTGAGTGAGTCCGGCGGCGGCGCTGTTCGCGGTGCTCGAAGTATTGCCGCTAGTCCCGGCGCCCAAGCTCACGAAGACAAAGTTGCCAAGGCCGCTGAACTGATAGGCGAGAACCTCCAGGTCGATGCCTTTACTCGAGTGCTGAGCGGTGACCGCCGTGAAGAAAAGACTCGGCAGCCCGCTGTAGGCGCTGTTGCTTTTCCCTGCGCTGGACGAGGTGGCACTGTCCGAATCGACGTTATTCCCACTGATCTGGCCACTGAACGATCCATCACAAGGGAAAGAAAGTTTGAAGGTAGCGGATCCGGTGGCTATCACATGCTGCCCACCCGAGAGCCCGAAACAGTTGCTCGTATTGGGCTTGGTGGTGTAGGTCCAGTGGGCGCTGACATGGCCGACGTGACCCAGGTCGCCATGAGTGTCCAACGAGGCCGAGTTGCCGGTGAGCGTGAAGTCACGTACGGGCAGGGTGAAGGTATAGGAGCTTCCATTCAGGTGGCTGAGCGAGCCGACTCCCCGATAAACGGAGATTTCGACATTCACATGAGTCTTGATCATGCTGTCCCAACTCACATTGATCGCCACCGTATGGGTGTGGTCGGAGGCCGAGCCGGTGAGGGTGGTGTTGAAGTCGGTCAGGGACGATGCCTGTCCCACGAGTTGGGTGGGGGCGGCCTGGGTGGTTGCGGACGCGCCCACCCCCAACGAGGCCATGATGAAGGCCACGATGCTACAGACCGCGATGAGCACTCGGGATACAATTCTCCGCGTTCGCATTGCAGGGTAAGTCCTTTCCGCTCCCAAGGGAGCACGCACGCCGGCGGTTCAACTTTCCCCAGCGTGATCTCAACCTGATGCGAACCGCCTCGCGCAAGCAAGTGATTCGCATCGACCCTACTGTAAAGAACGCTCATTGCGGGCTGCTTGCCATGGGCTTACGCGACGGGGCAGGTTCTTGTGTACGGGCCGGGCAAAAGCCGGCGGCCACCTGATGATCTCAGGAGAAAATACCGACCCCAATGGGGGGTGTCCCGTAGGGTGAGGAAATGATCCGGGGCGGTATTCGCCCCCGTGGGTCATGGTGGGTGGGCCGTCTTGTATACGGGTCGGAGCGGTGAACAGGACTGGTGGGCAGCGACGACTCGGACCGATCGGTCGGATCAGACTGATCGGTCTGATCCAGCGGTGGGCCCTACGCGGAAAAGCTCGCGGTGATCAGCGCCGCTTCCTCCGGCGTGGCCGCCGAGGTTGGCCGCGCCTGGAACGTGCCGATGTCGCCATCGGTCAAGGCTACCAGGCGGAAGCCCGCCTTGGCGAAGGCGCGCTGGGAGGCCAGATTGCCGGGCGCGATGGCCGCCCATACCTGGGCGATACCCTGCCGGCGTACGATTTCGAGTAGGTAGCGGAGCAGACCGGGGAAGATGCCATGCCCCCGGTACGCGGGCAGGGTCACGCAATCCCAGACATAGACGTGATGCTTGGGCAGCGAGAAGTCAAGGCGGAGATCAGGGATCCGCACCCTGCCGTATTGCACCCATCCATAGCCGGCGATCGTGTCTCCATCCAGGGCCAGGATCGCGCTCCCGAAGTCCGCCACTCTGCGGTGCACTTCAGCCACGGAGATCCCGCCCGTCCGGGCCAGAGCCGTCTCCTGGCCGCTCGCCAGTTCGGCGAACCGGATCCTCGCCACCGGCGTTGGCGGCACGGGCTCCTTCCCGAGCGTAAATGCCTGGATCATCCCCGGCTCCGACCGCCGGTTGCTTGACGCCGCCATCCATGCTCCCTTCATTCGCCTCTTTCCAGGATACCGCGGAGTGAAGAAGGATGGTCGAATGGGTAGCGGATAGGGTCAAGTAGGGCGCCCCCTGCGAACTGTATATAAATGTACATTGACATTATATGCGCTTCAGCATATGATTATCTGGTAGGCGCTCGGAGGGCGTTGAGGCTTTTTGGGAGCGAGAGCGTCGGCGGGGAGGACAATGGAGAACTGCGGTCCATTGGAACTGGCGCAGTTATCGCTTCACGAACTGATGCCATTTTGGGGCATGCTGATCAGCTGGGTGGGCATGGAGCCGGTGTATCGAGAGATGATGGAGGCCGGGCTGACCGAGTCCGAGCATATGGTGCTTATCCGGCTGCGCCGCGGCGCGTGCAGCGTGGCCGACGTAGGGGTTTGCCTCTTCATTTCACATTCCGCCGCGAGCCGAGCGGTTGACCGGCTGGTTCGGGACGGCTACGTATGCCGGGAGGAGAATCCCCACGACCGGCGGCAAAAAGTGGTCACGCTTACCCAGGAGGGTGAGGCCCTGGCCGGCTCGCTGGAAGCGATCATGGCCTCCGGAGTCGAAACCCTCCTCGCGCCGCTCGATGAAGAAGAACGCGAGCAAGCCCGACGGCTGTTGATCCGCATGATCGAGGCCCAATTGCCGCGCCTGGAGAGTTTGCGCGGCTTGATGGCCGGCAGGGAGTTGACCCTGACCGCCGGTGCGCGGAGCGGAACCCACCCGAGGATGGACCGGATTTCAGCGCTGTAAGCCCAGGGATCCCGATCAGCCCCAAATATCAGTTCGCCCGCCGTGTGGCGGGTGACGCCTACAGTCGTGCCGTAACTAAAGGGAGTATGGCTCATGGCAGCAGCAGCAGCGACAGTCGTAGCGCCGCCGGAGGAAACGCCGTTTACCATAGGATCGATCATGGCGCCCCTGGTGGCGATTATCATCGGCGTGTTCATGGTGGTGCTCGACAGCACCGCCGTCAACGTGGCTATCCCGGCTCTGGTCACTAGTTTCCACGACCCCCTCTTGACCTTGCAGTGGACGGTGACCGGCTATACCCTGGCCCAGGCGGCGGCCATTCCCCTGGCCGGCTGGTTGTCCGATCGGTATGGGGCGAAAAATCTCTTCTTGATCTCGGTGGTGCTCTTCACCATCGGCTCGGCTCTTTGCGCCACCGCGCAAACCAGCGGCATGTTGATTGGCTTCCGCGTGTTGCAAGGGCTGGGGGGTGGTTTTGTGCTCCCGGTAGCCATGGCCTATGTCTATCGCCTGAGCCCGCCCGAGAAAGTGGGCGCGGTGATGGGGATCATGGGCATTCCCATCCTCTTCGCTCCCGCGATTGGGCCCGTGCTGGCCGGGTGGTTGGTGCAGAATGCCAGTTGGCGGTGGCTGTTCCTGATCAACGTGCCAATCGGGATCATCGGGGTCACGGTTGGCCTACGGACCCTGCCGCGCATCGGTCGCCAGCAAGTCCCCGTCCTGGATATTCCGGGGATGATCTTCGGGCCCCTGGCCTTTGCCGCCCTCTGTTATGGGGTGAGCGAGGGCGGGACCAGCTGGACGTCCGTCCAGACCATTGGCGGCCTGATCGTGGGCGTGGTCGCGTTGGTTATCTTCGCCGGCGTGGAACTGCGGTCCCGCAATCCGCTCCTGGAGTTGAAAGTCTTCCGCTCGATCCATTTCAGTCTGGCGATTGTGACCCAGTGGATTGGCCAGGCGGCCCTGTTTGGTGCCCTCTTTATCGTGCCGCTGTTCCTGCAGCAGATCCGGGGTTTCGGCGCCTTCGACACCGGCCTGACGCTGCTGCCGCAGGCGGCGGCGGCGGCCTTCTTCATGCCGATCAGCGGCATCCTGTACGACAAGATCGGCGCCCGCCCGCTGGTAGTGCTGGGCCTGCTGATTACGGCAGCCGCCGGGTTTATTCTGGCTGGGGTGAATATCCATACCACGGGCAAGGACATGATCGGGCCACTGGCGATGTATGGGGCGGGGATGGGACTAATGTTCATGCCCCTCACCACGCACCTGATCAGCGCCGCCCCCCGCGACCTGGTGACCCGTGTCACCGCGCTGACCAACGCTCTGCAGCAGGTGATTAGCTCGCTGACCGTGGCCGGTCTGGCGACCTTCCTCACCTCTCGGCCGGATTATCACGCCGCCACTCGCCTGGTTGCCGCGGCCACCAAGGCGGCCGCCGCGCACGGCAAGCATGTCGCGGCGGCGGCGAGCGGCGCCACCACCCTGCCCGACCCCGTCGCGCGCCTGTTCTCGCTGGCCTTTGGCGACACGTTTCGCCTGATCGCCGTGATCGCGGTGGTGGGGGCGGCGATGGGCCTCCTGCTCATCCGCATCCGGGCCAGCGGCAAGGCCGAGGTGCATCTGGCGATCTGAACGGTAGACGCGGCCCACGGCGCTGCCCCCGACTGAGGTCGGGTGGTAGCACCGGGCCGACTGTGGTCGGGGACGGCGTCACGGCACACTACGCCGAATGCAATAACACCAAGAACAGCCCGGAGCGAACGCTCCGGGCTGTTCTATTTCGGAGGGCCCACTCCTTCCTGGGAGCGGGTATCCTGTGAGAGAGTAGGAGAGGAGTGATCATGGCTACCCCCAGTGCCAGTTATAGCGTTACCCTTCGCTGCGTCATCCCCAACCGGCCCGGCATGTTTGCCCGCGTGGCCACCGCCATCGGTTCGGCGGGCGGCGATCTGGGTGCTGTCGATATTGTCCGCGTGCAAGGGGCGATCAAGATCCGCGACGTGACGGTCAACGCGCGGGACGACCAGCATGTGGAGGAAATCGTCACCGCCGTCCAGGCCGTGCCTGGAGTCTCGGTGCAGCAAGTCTCCGACCGGACCTTTCTCACCCATCTGGGGGGGAAGATCGAGGTCCAGTCCAAGGTACCGCTCAAGACCCGCGACGATCTCTCGATGGCCTATACGCCGGGGGTGGCTCGGATCTGCCGGGCGATCGCCAACAACCCGGACGATGTCTACAGCCTCACCTCCAAGCGGAACATGGTGGCGGTAATCACCGACGGCACGGCGGTCCTGGGGTTGGGGGACATCGGGCCGGCGGCGGCCCTACCGGTGATGGAAGGGAAAGCAATTCTGTTCAAGGAGTTCGCGGGCGTCGATGCCTTTCCGCTGTGCCTGGATACCAAGGACGTGGACGAGATCGTTACCACGGTTCGGCATCTCGCGCCGGGGTTTGGCGGCATCAATCTGGAGGATATTTCGGCCCCCCGCTGCTTCGCGGTCGAGGAGCGTTTGCAGGCGCTCCTCGACATCCCCGTGTTTCATGACGACCAGCATGGCACCGCTGTAGTCGTATTAGCGGCCCTCCTGAACGCGCTGACCATCGTAGGCAAGGATCTGGAGACCATCCGCGTAGTGGTGAATGGTCTGGGAGCGGCCGGGGTGGCGATCACCAAGATGCTCCTGGCCGCCGGGACGCGGAACATCATCGGGTGTGACCGCCAGGGCGCCCTCTATTACGGGGCTCCCTGGATAACCGCTAACCCCATCTGGGAATGGTACGCCGAGCACACCAACCCAGATCGGGAGCAAGGCGATCTCCGAGCCACCCTGCGAGGGGCCGACGTGTTCATTGGCGTATCGGCGCCGAACCTCCTTCTCCGGGCCGATATTGAAGCCATGGCCAGCGATCCCATCGTCTTTTCCCTGGCCAATCCCGATCCCGAGGTTCCCTATGAAGAAGCCGAGGGGGTGGCCCGCATCATTGCCACCGGCCGCAGCGACTATCCCAATCAGGTGAACAACGTGCTAGCCTTCCCCGGAATCTTCCGTGGGGCCCTGGATTGCAGGGCGTCGCGGATCACCGAAGGGATGCAGGTGGCCGCCGCCCGGGCGATCGCCGAAATGGTGAGCCCGGATGAACTGGCCGAGGATTATATCATCCCCAGTGCCTTTAATCGCGAGGTAGCACCGCGGGTAGCCGCCGCCGTGGCCGGCGCCGCCCGCGCCGAGGGGGTGGCCCAGCGGTAGTCGATGGGCCATTTAGGGGGCGCGCATTCCTGGAGATCTCACTCTAGCTTTGGTTTAGGAGCGGAGCCGGGCTGACGCCTCCCAGAACGGTTCCTCGACCTGGAAGCCGAGGCGGCGGTAGGCGGCGATGGCGGGAAGGTTGTCCTCGCGCGTGTTCAGGGCCACGTCGCGGGCGCCCCGAGCAACGACTTCCCTGGCCACGGCCCCGGTGACCGCCGTGGCCAGGCCCTTGCCGCGATGATTGGGGTGGGTGTACACATTCCCGATTACCCCAATCTCGTGGTGGGTCGAGAGGGCGTGCGTTCCGGCGATCGCCGCCAGTACGCCCTCGACGTAGGCGCCGAAGTAGATACCGTGCTCGAACATGAACGGGGTAAACACGGACTCGGCCCAGGTGGCGTAGAAGCGGGACACCTCCGATAGCTGCTCGCGGCCAAGCGCGGCGACCGTCGCGTCAACGCCGGGCGCCGATGCCAGGGTGTCCGGCTGAACCACCATGCGCAGCATAACCCACGACTTGTGTATCTGGTAGCGCGTCTCGACCGCCGCGCGGTTCCCCTGCTGCACGATCAGGAGGGGGGCCTCCGGCAACTCCTCCGCCGCGCGCATAATAGCGGCTACCTCCTCGGGCGCCCCGCAGGGGAGCACGGAGGTAAAGCCGGGCGGGCAGTAGAGGAGCACCACGGCCCGGAGTACGCCGCCCCGCATGGCCCCGACGAAACGGGCATACTGGCGATGCGGCGGTTCCAGATCGCAGAGGGCATAGGCGGCCCAACGCCGTTGGGGCTCCAGCACGGCGGCGAGCAGGGCGTCGTCATGCAACTCGAGAATGGTTAGCCGCTCGTCCACGCGAAATCTCACCCTCACTCTTTCAGGCTAACCCATCCGCGCATGAGAAGGCCCCGGAGCCGCGCTCCGGGGCCTTCTCATGCCTGGACGCCGTGGGCCTAGAATGCCTCGCCGGAATGGATAGCTTTGATGTCGTCCTTGGATACCTTGTTGGATGTGCCGCCTTTGAGGGCCAGGGCGTTGCCCTTGACCGAGTTGGCGGTCTCCGGGAAGACAAAGTCATCGCATACCCGCTTCAGGCTGCCGCCCGTATGCCAGTTTTCCAGGGTGACCACGGGCGGCTCGCCGTTGTCGGTCGGCAGTCGCTCGGGCTGAACCCAATTGGGGAACCGGCTGGAAATTTCCGTGGGGGTCTTGGCCGGTGTCTGGCCCCGGAGGAGAGCGTAGATCGAATCGCGGGACATCCGAGCGGTTTCACCGGAGTGGCGTACCCCCTTGTCGCTCTCGGCCTGGAACATATTATCGTCACCGTAGACTTTGAACAACTCGCCGCCTACCGTGTCGGTTACTTTCAGGCCCCGCTCGCAGTAGCGATTGTGCAGCATGTTGGTGGAGAGTTGGAGAAAGGCGTTATTGAGGAAGTCATGATAATCGGTGTAGGTCACCGCGGCGACCATGCGGGTGTAGCTCTTGTCGCGATTCCCCTGCTCGGCCTCGTCGCGGGTTGGGGTGGTCGCTTTGGTGAACCTGCTGTTCATCCAACTGACTCGGTAGCGTGAGTCCAGGGTGAATATCGTATCGCCGGATTTTTCCTGGCGGGTGGCGATCCCATCGGTGACGAATTGGTTGAGCAAGACACTGGTTCTGTGCGGGTAGATTGCCTTCATCCCCTTGGCGGCGGCATTCGCGGTCACCCCGTCCTGCACACTGGAAGATGCTTTCTGCCACCACACCAGCAAGCGGTAGCCGTCGGTGCCCGGCTTGATCGAGTCGGGCGTCTTCAGACCCAGGGACTCGAAACGGGTCATCCAATCGACTCCCGTGTTCGGGTCATCCTCGATGTTCTCCGCCGACTGCGCGTCACGGGCGGTAATCTGGCCGGGTTTGTTCCTGGCGTAGCGGCCTTGAGAAACCCCAAGCCCGGATTGCTGGTTTGCCATCAACATATAGCGGCGCAGCTTGTCATCAGTCCATGATCTCCGTTGCTCGGGATGCTGCTCCAGCCAATTGACAAACCACATCATGATTTGCGTCTTGTTGATCAGGTGGCCGGCGGCATAGGAATCCTGCAGGAAGTGATCGCCGAAGCCGTTCCGCAGGAGCGCCTCATTGGATTCGCTTTGAGACTCCTTCCTCGGCTTGTCGGCCTCGCGCTTCTTGATCGCCGCCTCAAGCGGGCGCTGCTGTTGCATCAGATCCTCGGCATCGAGTTCGAGTTGATCCGCTTTTTCCTGCTTGGCGCGGGCGCTCTGGGCCAGGGACCGTGCTTCCAGATGGTAGGTTGCCCAGGCATGCCAGCTCTCCGGAGCGAAGTGGCAGGCATTCCGGGCCAGGCCGGCGGTGTAGTCGGTTTCCTGTTTGCCGGTGCCGGGTAGGAAATTCTCGCCAACCCTCATCTTGCCGCGGCCGGTTATGCCCATCAGATTAAACTCACCCAGCACGGGGGCTTGCTCACCGGTGCTCCCCACGCCGCCGGCGAAGGCCCCGGTGGATTTCCGTTTCTCCTGGTTCGTGGCGCCCGCGATCTCGTTGTAGAGATTCAGCAAATTGAAGTAGCTCTGGCTGCGGATGCCCTGGACCAATTGATGGAAACGTTCGGGATCGGTCTGCTTCATTTCCTCCGGGCTGCCGAACAGGTCGGCCAGGGTATTCATCTCGCCATAGGTCACCACTACCTTCACCCCAGTGGTGAAGGTCACGTGGAGTAGGCGCACATCCCACAAAGGATCATCATCACCGCGCTTGGTGAATTGTTGGAGCTCCTGGACCGAGGCCGGACTATCGTCCTTGGGCGGATGATCGCGGAAGGTTTCCAGCCGATGCAACTCCTGCTCCAGGACGTGCAGCACGTTGGCCCCGTCGATTGCCCCTTTGCCCGGTATGTCCACCGTCTTGCCCGCGGCCACGTCGCGGCCACCAGCGATGATCTGGAGATCCTCTGGCTCGATATCACCCAGGCTGCGATGCTCCCAGGAGCTATGGCGCTGCACGGGAGCCAGATCATGGGCGTGCCCCAGCAGGGAGCCAACCGCCCGCTGAACGGCGAAGGCGGCCGTATCGGTACGGACCAGCCCCATCGAGCCCGCCCGCGAGGGTTGGGGGGAAGGCGAAAGGAGGTGCCCACAGGATGGTCCGCAAACATGTCGTTGGACGCTGGGCCGCGCGGGAGCGGGAGACGATGACGCACGGGATTGCCGCAGCAGTTGATTCACGGCGGCATTCCCAGCGCATTGCTGCATCCGCAACAATTGGCGCTGGAGGGGAGCGCCCGGCATCGGGGCCGCCTGTTGCGCGCCGGTGGGGATTTCCGTGGTAGCGCATCCCTTTGGCTTCCGTGCGCTAAGAACCGCGCCCTTAAGACCCATACTCACCTTCCATCGTTCCCCTATTCGCCTTCGATGCCGCGCCATCCCGACCACGAACGTGGTCGCCCTGGGACGTTGGCGGAAGAATAAAGCGCGCGGGCTACACTTCGAGTCCCTACGCCTCCTCGTCAGCCGTATGACGCTGCACCGTCGCGTACTGGGCCGAGCGCATCGCCTGTACCTGCTCTTCCTCGTCCTCGGCCCCCTCGGCCTCACGCTGGACGGAGGCAAACTGAGCGGAGCGCATGGCTTGCAGCTCCTCCTCTTCCCCCTCGGCTCCCTCGGCCTCACGCTGCACGGTCGCGTATTGAGCGGAGCGCATCGCCTGCATCTGCTCCTCTTCTTCCTCGCCCCCCTCGGCTTCACGCTGCACGGTCGCGTATTGGGCCGACCGCATCGCCTGTACCTGCTCCTCTTCCTCCTCGGCTCCCTCGGCCTCACGCTGCACGGTCGCGTATTGGGCCGACCGCATCGCTTGCAGGGGCTCCTCTTCCTCCGGTGCCGCCCGTTGCACAGCGGTGCCCGCGGGGCCGGCGGGGCTCGCGGACATGCGTTGGGCGGCGACGCCCGACATCACTCGCGAGGCATTCGCCTCCGCCGCGCGCTCGAAGCTGTCGCCCGGATCGCTAATCGAGACTCCGCCCGGCGCGGGCGTGCCCGACACCGGGCCCGGAGATTGCTGTACCGTATGGGTCGCCTCGTGCGCCAGAAGATGCATCCCTTGCGGGGTCTCCGGACTATAGGCGCCTGAGCGGAAGAAGATGTCGGAGCCAGTGGTAAAGGCCACCGAGTCGACCGAACGAGCCAGATGATCAGACTCGCTGTCGTTATGCACCCGGACATTCGACATGCTGGCCCCCAGGCCGGATTCCAGGGTTCGCTGGACCTCGCCCCCGATCGCGCTTCCGCCGCCCGAGGCGGCGCGAATGCGCTCCCCGATCTTGGTGTCCTGCTCGCCCTCCTCGGTCGCGACAGCGCGTTGCACGGAGGCCGAGCGGCTGCTCAACAGGGCGTTCACGGCCGCGTTGCCGGCAGTTCGCTGCATGTGCAGCAGCATCCCCACGGAGGGATGCGCCTGCTTCGTCTGGGTGCCTTCCTCGGATGAGTGTCGGGCCTTGAGACTACGCGCTTGTTCCTGGTCGTATGATAGATCGCTCATTGTCGGCTACCCTCGCATATACCTATTCATACCGCTCCAGACCAACCCTGGAAGCTCGCCGCCCACCCTTGTACGGATCTCCATGATCACGCTAACCTGGAGCAGATCAGAGCCAAGGGGAGCGGCCACGGGCCCGCTGAGGGACGGACGGTGGCGCCACTCTGACACGCCTCAACATTCGCGGGCATACGCCCGCCCATTCGGGGACGTTCCTCCCACTTGTACGCAGTATTGCACGGTAAGATGCAGCCGTCAATGGCATCGCCGCGAAGGAACGCCCCTCAGGCACGTGGTCGTAGAGGGCTGTGTAGGGGGCGGGTCGCCAGACCCGCTGAGCTCGGCGGTTATCGGACCGATCGGTCGGATCCGACCGATCGGAGCATCCACGAACCCAACGGATCTGGAGACCCGCGCCCCTACCCGCCCCACTACCTGGGAGCGCGAGCATCTTGCTCGCCCCGTTGGCGCATCCAACACGCGATCGTATCGTTGCGCTTGGCGGCTCCGGCGAAGGTGCCGGTCGTCCCTGGCGCTGGCACGCCAGGGCGAGCCTGGTACCCGCTCGGGGTACCCACCGCAGTGGGTCGCGGCGCGCGCTCCCAGGAAGAGGCAGCCCGGCGCGACATGGCGGCGGGACGGCCACCGGCACGCGGTGCTACGATAGGGCCAATCGGAAGGGATGCCGCCGGGGACTTCGTCGCGTCGTGAGAGCGGGAGCACCGGCACGGAGGATAATCAGGGATGACCGAGATTCCCGCATCCTTCGCCGAACTGCTGCGGCGGCATCGC
>DATLQX010000322.1:0-6604 GCA_035534995.1 Chloroflexota bacterium
GGAACGTCCGGATCATCCTCGCGGCGCAGGAAGGTCGCGATCAGGCCGAGATAGCCGCTAATCGCGAACAGCAGGGGAGCCAGCACGGGCGGACCCATGATCAGGTTGAAGATCGGCACCCGCCAGCCGCCGGGCTTCCGATGGATCCCGCGCACGTGGAACCCAAAGCCAATTACTCCATCCAGGATGGTGACGGCGGAAACGATCGGCAGCACCGTACGCGCCGCCTTGCGACTGAGGGCGCCCCAGACCCCCGCGATCAGCAGCGAGGGACTGAGAACGATCGGGCTGTACATGATCCGTTGGCTGTAGCTGCCCCGATAGTGCTCGGTCAGCACTTCAAGCCCACTGAGCATCCCGGAAAGTCCCGCGATCAGCGACAGGCTACGCTGGAACCGGCCCTCGCGGATATGCTGATCGATGTCGGTTGTCAGGCGCGCGATCTCCGCCACTACACAACCTCGCGTATTTTGTCCATCAGAACGGTCTTGATGATCCCCAGGGCATCCTTTTCGCCACGGGCCAGCGATTGGGCGAATTTGATCGCTTGTTGGGTGGAAATCTTCCCCGGCAGCGGTGGTTCGTTCGGATCCACGACCGCCTCGATCACCACGGGGCCGGACTGGGCGAATGCCTCGCGCATCACCGACTCGGCTTTGCCGGGATCGTCGAGACAGTAGCCGGCGGCGCCGCAGGATCGCGCGTAGGCGGCGAAGTCGATGGGCTGAAGCTCAACCCCGAACTGCGGGTTGCCCTCCTGGGCCATCTGCTCCCACTTGATTTCCCCCAACACATTGTTCTTGATGATCAGCACCTTGACCGGCAAGTTGTATTTGACCATGGTGGCCAACTCGCCCATCAGCATGGTAAAGCCGCCATCACCGCACAGCGCCACCACCTGGCGGCCGGGGAAGGCCATGGCCGCCCCCACCGCGTAAGGAAGGCCGCAGGCCATGGTGGCCAGGAGGCCGGAAACCGAGAACTGCATGGTGCCGCGCATCTGGATATGGCGGGCGGCCCAGGTGGTCACCGTGCCGCAATCGGAGATCACGATCGCGTTGTCATTGACGCACGCATTGAAGGCGCGCGCCGCGACCTGGGGTTTCATCGGCATGCTCGTCCGCGTGCCGCGTTCCTCCATCAGCTGATTCCAGTCGTGCATCCGGTCCTGAGCCTTTTTCAGGAAGCCGCGATCCTCTTTGTGCTGGATAAGCGGCAGCAACGCGGTCAGGATGGCCTGGCAGTCGCCCACCAAGCCGACCTCCACCTCGTGGCGGAGGCCGATCCGTGATGAATCTCTATCCACTTGCACCGTTTTGGCCTGGCCGGCCTTGGGGAGGAACTCCATGTAGGGATAGCTCGTCCCCAACATGATCAGGGTGTCACACTCTTCCATGGCATCCTGGGACGGGGCCGTCCCCAGGAGCCCGATCCCGCCGGTGGTGTAGGGGCTGTCATCGGGGACGACACCCTTGCCCAACAGCGGCTTCACAATCGGGCCGCCCACCGCCTCGGCTAGCTTCATCACCTCGTCGCGCGCCCCCAGGCAGCCGCGTCCGGCCAGGATCGCCACTTTCTTTCCCGCGTTAATCAGGTCAGCCGCTTGCCGCAGATACTGCTCGGGCGGCAGCGGGTAGGAGACGGCGAACATATGAGCGCTGTGCTTGGCGATATTGCCCGTGGAGCGATCGCCGTCATCCAGGGTCCATTCCTGGATGTCCTTGGGGATCGTCAGGTGAGCCACCCCGTGCAGCCGTAGGGCGCTTTTTACCGCCTCGTCGAGCACGTTGACCACATGCGCTGGTCCCATCACCCGTTCGTTGTAGACCGCGACATCCATGAACAGCTTGTCGAGATCCACGTCCTGTTGGTAGTGGGTGCCGATCAGATCGTGGAAGGTGTGGCCGGTGATCGCCAGGACCGGCTGACCATCGCATTTGGCGTCATAGAGACCATTGAGCAGATGGATACCACCGGGACCGGAGGTGGCGAGGCAGACACCGAGCCGGCCGGAGAATTTAGCGTAGCCGCACGCGGCGAAGGCCGCGGCCTCCTCGTGACGCACCTGGACGAATTTCATCGTATCCTGGTGAGTGCGCAGTGCTTCGAAGATGCCGTTAATCCCATCGCCGGGGAACCCGAAAATTGTATCGACGCCCCATTCGGTAAGGCGTTCGATCAGAAGGTCCGCCGTTGTTTTCTTGGCCATGAACCACTCCGTTTCCGCTAGGGTTTGTCGTGTATCGTCCTCTTTCTCACCCCGCCTGGGTCTTGCTCGCCCCGCCGCTCTTCTCCCGACTGGTCCCGGTGGGGAGGGCGCTGATATCGCGGCCAAACATCATATCCAGCGCCCAGTCGAGCCCGACCCTTACCTTTTTGGATAAGCGGGGCAACTTGGCCAGGTAAATCCCGCGCCACATCGCCCAGGCAATGGGGCCGGAGAACTTCAGTCCCTTGATCTGGGCTACGCCCCGATGGCGGCCCACGATGGCCAATTCGCCGATGGGCTGGTAATGGAACGGCTTGGGTTGTTCGCCGCGGAGCGTCGCGGCAATATTCGCGGCCACCAGGGCGCCCTCGCGGCTGGCGTTCTGCGCGGTCTGCCCGTAGACACTCTTCTCTCCGTGGTGATTCCGCGGCACCTCGGCGCAGTCGCCCAGCGCCCACAGACCTGGCTGGCCGGGTACGGCGCAGCTCGAATCGACCACTACCGCGCCCTTCTTGCTCTTGGGCACGTCAACTGCTCCCACCACCGGACTGGGCGCCAGGCTGGCGGCCCAGAGGAAGGTGCGGGCAGGAATGGTACTCCCGTTGGTCAGCCGGACCTCATGATCGGAGGCGCGGGATACTCCGGTGTTGAGGATGATCTCCACCCCTCGATCCCGCAGCTTGCGAGTGGCATACTCCGCCAAACTCGGGCTCAGTTCCGGAAGGAGGCGACTGGCTTCCTCCACCAGGACCATACGCACCTGTTCCTTCCCCACCCGTGGGTAATAGCGCAGGCTGGATCGGACATAGTCGTTAAGGGCAGCCATGGTCTCGACCCCGGTGAAGCCGCCCCCCGCGATCACAAAGGTCAGCAGCCCCTCATTTTCGTTCGTGCCGTTGGCGCCGTCGGCTCGCTCCAGCAGGGATGAAGCCCGGTTCCGCAGTTCGACAGCATCGCTCAGGCTTTTCATGGTCAAAGCGTTATCCTCGACTCCCTCGAGGTGGTGGAAGCTGGGGATGGAACCCAGGGCAAGTACCACATGCGCGGCTTCCAGGGTCTTCCTTTCGGGAGCGCCGCCGGGGCCGCCTCGGGTGAGCGTCACACGCCAGGCGCCATCGTCCCTGGACACCCCATCCACCCGACCTTGTTCAAAGCGAATACGAGGCGAGATCTGACGGATTGGATTCACTACATGGCGCGTATCCAGCTCGCCGCCCGCCACCTCGGTCAGCATGGGGGTAAAGAGAAAGAAGTTATTCTGGTCCACCAGGGTAATAGCAGGGTCGCGGTCCTTGGGCAGTAGCTTGACCAGGCCGCGCGCGGTCGCCACGCCGCCAAAGCCGGCCCCCAGAATGACTATGCCTGCTCCCTCCTTTGTGCCCATCTTCGGACTCCTCACAGGCTGCCTGCCTGACGCAGCATACCGCCATCAATAAAGTAGGTCGATCCGGTCACATAGCTCGCCTCATCGGAAGCGAGGTAGACAGCCAGACCAGCCACGTCCTCCGGCTTTCCCATCCGGCCAAGGGGAATCTCACCCAGAAGGATTTTCATCAGTTCCGGCTGTGCCTTGAGCGAAGCATCCATTGGCGTGTCTATGGCGCCTGGGCCAATATTATTCACCGTAATTTGATGGGGGCCGAGTTCGACCGCCAGGGTACGCATCAGCATCCTCAGTCCGCCCTTGGCCGCGCAATAGGCCGCGTTGGTCGGCATGGGCATGTCCTCATGTACCGATGAGATGTTGATTATGCGGCCACTCTCGCCCTGCTTGATCATTTGGCGGGCGGCGGCCTGAGTGCAGAGCCAGGGACCGGTGAGGTCTATGGCGATGGTTTTTTTCCACAGGGCCAGGGGCACATCCAGAAATGGATGTTTCTCCTCCACGCCCGCGTTATTGACCAGAATGTCCAGGCGTCCCCATTTGCTAATTGTCTGATCCACCAGGTGACGCACGTCGTCCTCGTTACTGATGTCGGCATTGATCGCCAGCGCCCGTCCGCCGGCATGTTCAATGGCCCCGACGACCTCGCCCGCGGGGCCCGCGTGCCCTACGTAATCGATGGTGACCGCCGCGCCCTCCTGGGCGAAGCGCACGGCAATAGCCTTGCCGATGCCGGTCGCGGCCCCGGTGACTATGGCTACCTTCCCCTGCAGGCGCATGGCGAATACCTTCCTCCTTTCGCTCCCATGGCGGAATTCCTGTCCCGCACTGCGTTCTTTCAGTGGGTGGAACCACAAATCGAGGAGAATGGCCCGACCAGGAAACTGAAAGCGGACAATCAGGAGCGCGGTCGAGAAAACTGAAAAACACACTCGACCGCGCTCAACGCCCCGCTGTGGGGGACTGATCGGATATAGTGGTCCGCTGTCGTGCTTTTCTTGACCGGAACCTCCACTACCAGTTGGCGGCGTTACGGGTGGACGTTATGGAAGACATAAACGACAGCCACCGCGATAGCCGCGATGATCAAGACCACGGCGATAGCCCAGGTTAGATTATTGGCAACCGCGGTTCGGCTGCCCTCGCCCGTACTGTAGTCCGGACTGGGATTTACGTTTACCGGATTCATGTTTACCTCCTTGAACGTGATGTATGGCCGGCGAGGCGCGGTTGGGAGACGGCTGCCTCGCCGGCGTTGTGCGAGCGCATTCCGGCTTGGGAAGGGAGGGAACGCCGGCGCTCTATGCTCTACTATGGCGGTTTGGCGGCTCGTCATTCTTCCCTCAAACAGCCGAAGGGCAGCGCTAAACTGGTCTAGTACGACATAGCGCCATGTGTCCTAGGCCGGTTTTCCGGCTCGGGTGGGCCGATTGGCTGATCACGGCTGAGCGGTCGGGACCGATACTAGAGTCAGAACCGACAAGCCAAAAGGGCTTGGGTTTCACGCCACGAGGTTTGGCGCTAGTAAGGAGAAAGAAGATGCTTGCAACCGTATGGCTCGCGCCCGGAGGAATCCTGGCTTGGATTGTGGTCGGTCTGATCGCTGGCTGGCTGGCCAGCGCGGTGATGGGCTCGGGGACCGGGATCGTTGGTGATCTGATCCTCGGGTTGGTCGGCGCCTTCATCGGCGGGATCATCGTCGGTTCCTTCACCACGGGAACTTATCAGGTGGTCGGGAGTATCGTAGTCGCCTTTATCGGCGCCGTGATCCTCATCGCGATTGCCCGTCTGATCACCGGTGGAACTCACCGCGGCAGTAGTCGCCCAGCTCTTTAGGGTTTGGCGTTCCGCCGCCCGGATCGGGCGGCCATCAATGATTAAGCAGCCACTCCCGGCTACCATGGTAGCCGGGAGTGGCTGCTTTCCCGCGTAGGCGCTCAATCTGAAGGGATGGACGGTTAATGGCCGAAGACCTATTTGTTCGCGACCCAGGAAATCCTATTCTGGTCCCCAATGATTCCTGGTGGGAAGCGCGTGGAGTCCTTAACCCAGGGGTGGCCATGGTCGACGATCGGGTGGCCATGGTCTACCGAGCGGTAGGCAGCGATGGGCTCAGCCGGTTAGGAGTAGCCTGGAGCGATGATGGACGAAGGTTCACCGAGCGGAGGTTCCTCCATGAAGCATCACCCGACGATCCGGCTGGGCGGCTGGGAATCGAGGATCCTCGGCTGATCTGGCTCGACCACGAACTCTGGTTGGTGTACACGAAAGCAGCGGTCGCCCCAGTCGGCACTCCGCCCTTGACCTGGGAGCCGGCGCCTTTCCGGGTCCGGATGGCCCTGGCGCGGGCCACGAATGCCGATCGGGTAACCGAGGAACGTCCCATCCTCCCCGATACCCAGGCCAAGGACGGGGTACTGTTTCCCCGGCGCATTGGGGGACTCTATCATGCTCTGGTGCGCGTCTATCCCTCGATCCAACTGACCACCTCGCCGGACCTCCATACATGGTCCCCGCCGCGCACGGTTCTCGAACCGCTGCCGAGTGACTGGGAGGGGGAACGAGTGGGAGCGGGACCGGCGCCGATCGAGACCGGCTGGGGCTGGCTCGTGATCTACCATGCCAACGCGCACTATACGGCGGAGGGGAACCGCCGTCACTATCGCACCGGCCTCGCGGTGCTTGACCGAGACGATCCAACCAAGGTGCTCTATCGCCATCCAGAGCCCATATTCGTGCCGAGGGAGTCCTACGAAACAGCGGGGCCGGTGGGCATGGTGGTCTTCGCCACCGGATTGATCGAACGCCAGGGTCAATACTATCTCTACTACGGGGCGGCGGACGGAGTAATTGGCCTGGCTACCGCGCCCGTGGAGGCCCTACATGGGCTGATCGAACGGGGATTGGCCGACGCCCGCCGGTAGACACTTCGGATACATCGCGAGCGGAACCTGGGAGCGGGATCGTCCCGCTTGCGCTCCCAGGCGGTATCGTTAGCAACGAAGAGGCGC
>DATLQX010000323.1:0-7296 GCA_035534995.1 Chloroflexota bacterium
AGCATGCGGATGATCGTGGCGTCCAGAATGATCCCGGCGGCCAGGCCGGTGGCGATGATCTTCAGGCTGACATCGGGGCCGGAGGCCAGGGCGGCGAAGGCAAGGAACAGAATCAGGGCCGCGCTCGTCACCAGACGGCCGGTGCTGCCGATCCCCCGCGCCACCGCCGCGTCGGTCGAGCCGGTGGCGTCGTATTCCTCGCGCATCCGGCTCAGCAAGAATACCTCGTAGTCCATGGAGATCCCGAACAGGAAGGCGAAGACCATGATCGGGATGTAGGCGGTGATCGAACCGGTGGCCGCGATGCCCCAAAGCTGGCTGGAGCCATGACCGTCTTGCCAGACGAAGGTCATGAACCCCCAGGACGCACCCACCGAGACCAGCACCAGGGCCACCGCCTTGAGCGGCAGGAGCAGGGAGCGGAAGGCCCGCGCCAGGAGCAGGAAGGTAATCAGCCCCAACAGCGCTACCATCCGGGGGAAGTTACCGTATACCGCCGAAAGGAAGTCGGCGTTCTCCGTCGACGGACCACCGACTCGCACGCTGCCGGGCATTGTCCTGGCGGCCTGGCGTACCTCATCCAGGGCGGCCCTTCCCGCCCAGGAGGTGCCGTCCGCCGCGGGCACGGCCACCACCAGCGAGGTCCGTCCGGCATGCCAGGTCGGGCCGCCTGGGGCCACCGCGCCGCGGACATCGGGGATTCCCGCAAGCTGGGCCGCTACCGCCCGCGGATTCGTGCCGGACACCAGCACCTCGAAAGGCGTCAATACCCCGGCCCCAATCCCCGCTTGCTCCAGCGCCCGCAAGCCGGCATGGGCATCACCGGAACGGGAGAGTGCATCGGCGCTCGGGGCTCCCACCGTCATGGACATGGCGGGGAAGAGGAGCACCGCCAGGACCGCGGTAGCGGCGCCGGCCGCCAGCCAGCGGCGGCGGATCATCAGGCGCCCCCAGGCCGTCCAGAAGCGGTACGCCGCCGGGCGCGTATGGCGCGGCCAATCGATGCGGGGACCGATGGTTGCCAGCACGACCGGCAGGAAGGTCACGGCCACCAGGACACTGACCAGGGGAATCAGCATGCCGCCCAGGCCGACGCTCCGGATGAACGGCACCGGCACCGCTACCAGGGCCAGGAGCCCGATCGCCACCGTGGTGCCGGAAAAGACCACCGACCGACCGGCGGTCTCCATGGCCCGCTGGACCGCCGCCCGGTTTTCCAGCCCGCGAGCCCGCTCCTCGCGCCAGCGCAACACGATAAGCAGCGAATAGTCGATGGCGATCCCCAGGCCGAGCAGGGAAATCAGATACTCCACGATGGAGGATACATCGGTAATAGTGGTGAGGCCCCAGACCAACAGGAACGAGCTGGGGATGGCGACCAGGGCCATGATCAGCGGCACGGCGGCCAGCAAGGAGCCAAAGACAATAGCGAGGACCAGGAGGGCGCCGATCCCACCGAGCAAGGTCTCCACCAGGGCCGAATTGCCGCCGCCGCCGCTGCTTGACTGTAATTCGTCCAGACCGGTGACGTGAATGGGCGCCCCGGCGACGCTTTGCCGTGCCACCGCGTCCTGTACCGCTCCCTGGTCATTTCCCGTGTCGGTGGTCCCAGGAGTCGCGGCGAGATAGACCAACGCGAAGGTCGTTCGCCCGTCACGGGAGACAAAGAGGCGGTTGCCCGTGGAGAGGTAGGAAACGATCCGGGTGTCCGGCGCCGCCCGCCGTACGCGGGCCAGCGCCGCTGCCCACGCCGCGCGCGCGCCGGGATTCTCGATCGTCATGCCGGCGGGCAGGGTCACCACGGGGACGGCGACGGCGTTTCCGCCGCCGTTGCCGTAGGCATGCTGGATCGCCTGATCAGTCTCGAAGCCGGGCTGGCCGGGTAGCTTGAAACTTTTCGAGAGGGCGTTACTGGCCGAGGAGATGCTGACCAGGCTGATCGCCGCGATGACCAACCAGCCAAGGGCTACCAAGCGCGTATGATTCAAGATCCAACCGGTAAGGCGCGTCATATCGTCGTCCCTTCCTTCTCGCGGCGACGGCGCGGTGGCGCCGACGACCAGCGTGTTTCCCAACTCGCGGCCCATACGGCCGGCGGACTTGCATCCAATACGATTGCGGTTACGATTGGACCCGTTTCCGCCTGCCCGGATACGGTTTCCACTATGCGTGCTGGGCGTGGCGGCGCCATGGCGAATCGATGTCGAAATGATGACGTTCGCGTGGGGATGCTGTGTCAGACCGCGAGGCGGTAGCCCACCCCGCGCACCGGAACAATCTGTTCGCCGAGCGATCCCAGCTTCTTCCGCAAGCGCGCGATATGCGTGTCCACCACGCGGTCGAAGCCGTCGTAGTCCCCGCCCCACAGGCACTCCAGGAGAAAATCACGGCTGAACGCCCGGCCCGGGTGCGAGACAAAGAGCAGCGCCAGATCGTATTCCTTTGGAGTCAGGTCGAGATACGCGCCATCAAGCAGCGCGGTGTGGGTGACTGGATCAATGCGCAAGGAGCCGTAGATCAAGGGCGGAGGCGCTGCCGGCATGGAAGCGTGTGGGGTCGCCGCTGGAGGCCCTCCTGGCAGGGACGCCGGCTGGCTATCCAGGGCGACCCGCCGCAGAGTGGCTCGCACGCGGGCCATCAATTCGCGGATGCTGAATGGCTTGACCACATAGTCGTCGGCGCCGACCTCCAGCCCGAGTACCCGGTCAACTTCCTCCCCACGGGCGGTGAGCATGATGATCGGCATCAGATGCTCCTGACGAATACGCCGGCAAACGGCAAGCCCATCCAGGCCGGGGAGCATCCAGTCAAGAATAACCAGATGGGGCGCCTCGCGCGTGACCATCGCGAGCGCCTCCGGCCCGTCAAATGCCTGGGAGACGGTATGCCCTTCGGCCTCCAGGTGGGTACGGATCAGGTTGCATATGTCCACCTCGTCCTCAACCACCAGAACCCTCGCCATCATGGCTCCCGTTGACTCAACCAATGTCACGATGGAATCTACATGAATCCGTGGCCCCAGTCCAGGAGGGCGGGTCGCCAGGCCCGCTGAGCTTGGCGGTTATCCGACGGATCCGTCCGATCCGACAGATCCGACCGATCGATCCGATTCCGCACCAGGCGGGCCTGGCAACCCGCGCTCCTAAAGGCAACCATCGTACTATCCGTGGGTTACTCAGCGGGCAGCACGACGCGCAGCAGCACCCGGAAGCAACTGCCGCTTCCCTCCGTGCTGGTCGCGGCTACCGTCCCGCCCATTGCCTGAACCAGATCGCGGACAATGGATAAGCCCAGACCGAAGCCGCCGGTGGCGCGCGGACGGGCAGTATCCACGCGGTAGAACCGCTCGAAGACCCGTTCGAGATCCTCTTCCGGTATGCCGTGACCGGTGTCGGAAACGGTCAGGGCCAGATGTTCAGGATCCGCTCGCTCAAGATCGAGGAACACCAGGCCGCCGACCGGGGTGGCCGTGATTGCGTTGCGGGTCAAATTGAGCAGCACCTGGGCCAGGCGGCCGCTATCCGCCAGGGCATACGGGAGGTCGGGAGCGATCGTCCGGACCAGCGTCACCTGGCGATCTCGCTGGGCGAGCGGGGCCAGGGATTGATAGACTTCCTCGACAATCAGACCAGCCGGGATCGGGCGAACCTCCAGATGAAGCTCATCGGCGTCGGCGCGGGCCAGGGCCAGCAGATCATCCACCAGCGCGCTCAGCCGCTCCGCCTCGCGGGCCACGATGGCCAGATACTGCTGTTTATCGCCCTCCGAAAGCCGATCATCGAGTGGGGGTCGCAACGACTCGACATGGCCGCGGATGTTGGCGATGGGCGTACGCAGCTCATGGGATACGTTGACGATCAACTCGCGACGGCGCTGATCCGCACTCTCCGCCCGCGCCTCCCCGCGCGCCGCCCGCGCCCGCGCCTCGGCCAATTGCTGCTCGGTCATACTCTCGCTGAGCATGACCCGAGCAAACTGACCCCAGCCCTGAGCCAATCCGTTCAGCGTATGCAGCGAGGCCGTCAGTAGCGCTGCTCCCACCGCGGGAGTGATCATGAGGAGCAAGGCGTCAAGGATCGGAGCCCAAGGCAGCGGAATGTCCTGCCATATCAGCCGGACAAGCGTGTCCGGCTGAAAGGCGCCCGAATTGCCGGGATGGCTGCCAATCGTAAGCGTGACGGCCGTGATCAGCGGATAGACCAACAAGCTGAGCGAGAGCGAAAGGAGAATGGTGGTGAGGCAAAAGGAGACTACCCCAAAGGGAAACTCAAGCATGAGGTAGATCAGGCTTTTCCAGGTCACCGGGCGGCGCAAAATGGCTTTCAGGTGCTGCCGGGAGGTAGTGGGAAAGGTAGGACGGACCGGAGGCGTGATGGTGACTCCCAGCAGAGTGCGCGTCAGGGCGCGCTCCATGGTGGCCATCACCCAGACGGCCCCCAGGGTGGCCAGCAGCAGCAGGAGGCCAATGCCAATGATGGCGGTGCCAATGCCGGTTGCCAGCCCGGTAATGAGAACCACGAAGTAGTTCAGACCCAGGGGAAAGGCTATGATCAAATACGCGAGGTTCAGGTAGGTCTGGCGACGCCGAGCAACCCGAAACAGAGCGCCGCGAGGTCCGCGAAGCAGGTGCTTCCGGGGCTCCGATCCTTCCTGGGGGGTGCTACTGGACATCATTTCCTCTTGAAAGGTACCGGTGCCCGGACGATCGAGCACCGCGTCCGTGTCCTACTATAGCTGCTCACTGTGTCATTCGTGTGTCAGGCTCGCGCCAAGGGGGTACTTGTGGGCCTTCCAGACGAATTCGGCAATATTTTAGCAGCCCTTGATCGAGACTGCTAAGTAACGTATACTCAGTTGTGGCGCTTAGCAGTCTCGCTGCACGACTGCTAGGTGACGGAAGTAAGGAAGAGCAGCACATCTGGGAGGAAGTGACCTTGGCCACGGAAACCGCAGTCAAAATTCGCCCTCTGGGCGATCGCGTGGTGATCAAGCCCGCGAACAAGGAAGAAGTCAGCGCGGCGGGGGTTATTCTGCCCGATACCGCGAAGGAGAAGCCCCAGAAGGGCACCATTATCGCCGTGGGCCCCGGCCGCACCCTGGACAATGGGACGCGCCAGGCCCCCGAGGTCTCCGAGGGACAGCTCGTGCTGTACGCCAAGTACGCCGGCACCGAGGTGAAGATCGAGGGCGATGAGTACCTGATTCTCAGCGAGAAGGACATCCTGGCGGTTGTCTAACCCCCGTTTGGGGCATCATGGAACGGACTCACATTTAGTAGACACATGTACATAAGGAGCAACAATGGCCAAGCAACTATTGTTCGACGAAGAGGCAAGGCGCGCTCTTAAGCGCGGCGTGGACGCCCTGGCCGACGCGGTCAAGGTGACCCTCGGCCCCAAGGGCCGCAACGTGGTGCTGGATAAGAAGTTCGGCGCCCCCACCATCACCAATGACGGCGTGACCATCGCCCGCGACATCGATCTGGACGACCCGTTCGAGAACATGGGCGCCCAGCTCGTCAAGGAAGTCGCCACCAAGACCAATGACATCGCCGGCGACGGCACCACCACCGCCACCGTTCTGGCCCAGGCGATCATCACCGAGGGACTAAAAAACGTGGCCGCCGGGGCCAACCCGATGATTCTTAAGCGGGGCATCGACAAGGGCGTCACCGCCATCGTCGAGGAGCTCAAGCGCCTCTCCAAGCCGGTGAACACCCCCGAGGAGACCGCCCAGCTTGCCTCCGTCTCCAGCCAGGATCCCGAGATCGGCAAGATGATCTCCGAGGTCATGGAGCAGGTCGGCAAGGACGGCGTGATCACGGTCGAGGAGTCCCAGGGTCTGACTCTGGAGCGCGACTACGTGGACGGCATGCAGTTCGACCGGGGCTACATCTCGCCCTACATGGTCACCAACTCCGAGCGCATGGAAGCCGTGCTGGAGAACCCCTACATTCTGATCACCGACAAGAAGATCAGCGCCATCGCCGACATCCTCCCCATCCTGGAGAAGCTGGTCCAGACCGGCCAGAAGAACCTGGTGATCATCGCCGAGGATATCGATGGCGAGGCTCTGGCCACCCTGGTG
The DNA here is from genome assembly GCA_035534995.1 of Chloroflexota bacterium. Taxonomy (GTDB): domain Bacteria; phylum Chloroflexota; class UBA5177; order JANWHV01; family JANWHV01; genus JANWHV01. Next base: position 6,088 of record DATLQX010000323.1, read on the forward strand.
GTCAACAAGCTCCGCGGTACCTTCCAGACCCTGGGCGTCAAGGCCCCCGGCTTCGGCGACCGCCGCAAGGCCATGCTCGAGGACATCGCCACCCTCACCGGTGGCCAGGTGATCTCCGAGGAAGTCGGGCTCAAGCTCGACACCGTGACCCTCTCCATGCTGGGCCAGGCACGCCGCATCACCTCGAACAAGGACAACACGACCGTGGTCGAGGGCAAAGGTGACCAGGCCGCTATCGAGCGCCGCATGAAGCAGATCAAGACCCAGATCGCCGATACCACCAGCGATTTCGACCGCGAGAAGCTGCAGGAGCGGCTGGCCAAGCTCTCCGGCGGCGTGGCCGTGATCAAGGTCGGCGCCCCCACCGAGGTGGAACTCAAGGAGAAGAAGCACCGCATCGAGGATGCCCTCTCCGCCACCCGCGCCGGGGTCGAGGAAGGCATGGTTGCCGGCGGCGGTACCGCCCTGGTCAACGCCCTCCCCGCTCTGGACAAGGTCGAGGCCACTGGGGACGAGAAGACCGGGGTGGACATCCTCCGCCGCGCTCTCGAGGAGCCGCTGCGCCAGATCGCCAAGAACGCGGGCGCCGAAGGCTCCGTGGTCGTGAACGCGGTCCGCAACAGCCCGGTCGGCACCGGCTTCAACGCCCTCAACGGCAAGTACGAGGACATGTTCAAGGCGGGCGTCATCGACCCCTTGAAGGTGACCCGTTCCGGCCTGCAGAACGCGGCATCCATCGCCGCCATGCTGCTGACCACCGAGACGATCATCACCGACCTGCCGGAGAAGGAAAAGGCCCCTGCCATGCCCGGTGGCGGCGGCATGCCCGACTATTAAATCGGCCTGAATCCCAGGTAGGGGAAAGGGGACCAGCGCCACGTGCTGGTCCCCTTTCCCTATCCCCTGTGCGATACCCGCGGACCTCGAACAGCGATCTCGCCACCTGGGCATGTACGGCGGTCCCACCATGCGAGAAATACGCCAAAAATGCAGCGTGGTATACCGGTGATCCCGCGGGTGAATCGGACCGATCGGTCGGATCGGACGGATCAGTCCGATCCAGGGGCACAGGGGCACAGCCCGCTGGCCGGGAGCCCGTGCCGCCCGCATACTGATGGGTAGGAGACCGATACCACCGATGAGCAAGCGCCCACCCTCGACCGCCGGCGACGTGGAACGCCTGCTCCGTCAGGCCGGCGTGGCCGCGCC
>DATLQX010000324.1:0-5110 GCA_035534995.1 Chloroflexota bacterium
GCGGTCGCCTTATGGGCGACCCAGCGGTTGCTGCCGCTCGTGCAAGGCGGTGAGTTCGCTCAGGGGCTGAGTCAGGGACGGGCAGCGGCCCTGGCGCTCTACGAGAAGGCGCGGGCTGACCAACGGTTCATCACCGCGTTCGCCCCTGAGCTGGATATCGTGATCTGGGCCCCGCGGGCCGCGCGGGTGAGCGACGCCTCCGCTATGGCCCGGCGGATCTTCGAGGAGGCGGCGCGGCGCGGGCTTCACCTGGCCCTGGCGGAGTTGCCAGTCCGGTTTTTCGACCTTGAGGCCGCCGGCATGGAGGCGGATCGAGAGACGATCACCTGCCTGCGTTCCGTGTTGATGAAACCGGAGCATGAAGCCTGGATTAGCGAGATCTGGCGGATTCTGGACCAGGCCACGAGCACCGCGTAGCGAACAAGGCTTGTGGCTCACGATGGATAGTGTTATATTCGAGTATAACTTGGAGGTCGCTATGCACATGACAAAGCTGCGGGCCGTGGGCGGTTCCGTGATGTTCGCCATTCCCAAGGCGCTCTTGGCAAGCCTGGACTTAGAGGCCGATGCATCCGTTGGTGTTTCGGTATCGGAAGGGAAGCTGATCGTCGACCCGCACCCGAAGCCGCGCTACACGCTGGCCGAACTCCTGGCCCAGTGCGATGACTCGGCCCCGCGGACCGATGAGGATGAAACCTGGCTCACTAATGGGCCAGTTGGCCGGGAAGAGATTTGATGGAGCGGGGTGACATCTATCACGTCGATCTCAACCCGATCGAGGGGCGAGAACAGGCTGGCTCACGCTATGTGATGATCGTCACCACGCGGGATTTCAACAAGCTAGGCACGCCGGTGGTGTGCCCGATCACCCAGGGAGGCAAGTTCGCCCGCGATCGGGGCTTCGCTGTTTCTCTCACAGGCGCCGGTCTGAACGTTCAAGGCGTGGTCCTCTGCAATCAACTCCGCGTGCTCGACCTCCGGGCTTGCCACGCGCGATTCGCGGAAAAGGCGCCGCAAGACATCATTGATGAGGTGCTCGCCAGGATCTCCCCCTTGTTTGAATAACTCCTATTAAGGGAGCAGCGATCTCCCGCTCCAGACGCTTGGCGTCCGTGCGGGCGCCCAGAAGCTGGAAGAGGGCCAGTGCCGCCTCCATCCGCTCTCGCCCGGACCCGATTTGCCCCGTGCTGCCGGCGGCGACCCCTGAGCTTGCAAAAGATGTGCCTCGGCAACCGCTTGCCGTGTCTCGTTGCACCGCGCGCGACTACACAGATCTTGTGCATTCCCATGCGCGGGTGTAAGATGTCATGATTGTATCCGACCTTACTTAGCGACTTTAGGCGAAAGGGAAGGGGAGATGAGCCGGCTTGTGTTCGTTGGCATCCTACTGGTGGCGCTACTAAGTCAGGGCAGGAGTGCTGGTGCTCAAGCATCGGCCCTGGCGGCAGATAATCAGGCGCCGGAGACAATGATCATCATCCTGAGTGCTTCCTGCCCCCAGGGTACCACCTCGGCCGCGCCGAATGCGGGCTGCCCGGCGCAGGCGCCGGTCCTCGCGCAGCTACAGGCCGCCGGCGCGGCGGTCATCTCCACGACGACCCTGGTGGACACTATCACGGCCCGCATGACCCCGGCCGAGGCTCAAGCCCTGTCCAACTTCCCCGGTGTGTCCCAGGTGGTGCCCGACGTCGTGCTGTCGAGCCCGATCCACCATCCCGCCACTCGGGAGACGGCGCCGCCGGGCCAGGGTGGTCCGTCCGGGAAACCGGCACACGCTCCCGCCCTGCAAGCGTGCGGCACGCAGGCTACCCCTGAGCTCGACCCCGAGGCCCTCCAGGCCATCAACGCGCCCCAGGCGCAGGCCCTCGGCTTCAATGGCGCCGGGGTCACGGTGGCCTACATGGCCGGCGGTATTGACACCACCATCCCCGACTTCCAGCGCAACCCGGCCTACGGCACTGGTGGCGCGCCTGTCATCACCCAGTACGACTTCTCCGGTGAGGGCACCAACGTCCCCTCGGGCGATGCCGCCGGTGAGTCGTTCCTCGACGCCAGCTCGATCGCGGCCCAGGGCAATACGGCCTATAACCTGGCCCAGTATGTCGCCTCTCCGCAGGCGGCGCGTCTGCCCGCCTCCGGCTGCTGGATCAAGATCGTCGGGGCGGCTCCGGGCGCCAACATCATGGGGCTCAAGGTATTTGCCCAGAACAACGACACGACCGAGTCCGGATTCCTCCAGGCCATCCAGTACGCCGTCCAGCACGGCGTCAAGGTGATCAACCAGTCGTTCGGCGCCAACAACTTCCCGGACACCGTCCTGGACGTCACCCGCGCGGCGGACGACGCCGCCGTGGCGGCCGGCGTGACCGTGGTGGTGAGTTCAGGTGACGCCGGCAGCACCAGCACCATTGGCTCGCCGGCCAGCGACCCCAACATGATCAGCGTCGGGGCCACGACCACGTTCCGTTCCTACGCCCAGACCAACTTCGGGGGCTTCTACAATCCCTCGGTCGGCAACGGGAGCTGGGTGAACAACAACATCTCGAACCTCTCATCCGGCGGCTTCACCCAGGCCGGCAATACCGTCGATCTGGTCGCCCCCGGTGATCTCAACTGGGCGCTCTGCTCGACGATGTACACCGCCTGCACCTCCGACACCGGCACCGCGAGCCCTATCGAGCTGTCCGGCGGGACCAGCGAGTCGGCGCCGCTGACCGCGGCAGCCGCCGCCGACGTCATCCAGGCCTACGCGACGACTCACGGCGGCACCAGCCCGTCACCGGCGCTCGTAAAGCAAATCCTGATGAGCACGGCCACGGACATTGACGCCCCCGCCAGCGAGCAGGGCGCCGGGCTGCTCAATATCCAGGCCGCGGTGCAGATGGCGGCTACTCTGCCGGGCGTGCACAAAGGGCCGCCCGTGCGCGGCCTGCTCCTCGGCCCGGGCCAGGTCAACATCGTGGCCGCGCCCAACACCCCGGAGAGCCAGCAGATTTCGGTCACCAACCCGGGATCCGTCCCCGCCCACGTCTACCTGTCCACCCGAGCCCTCACCAATAAGGTCTCGGACAGTGGGGTCCAGACGTTTACCATGGACCCCGGCAACCCCACGACCAACACAGGGACCACCCAGATCTGGAGCGGAGTCACCGAGGTGTACCAGACGGAGACTTTCACTGTCCCCAGGACGGATCGCTGGGTGCCTTCCCGACTGGTGTTCACCGCCGACTATCAGTTCACGGGCCAGAACTCGCTGCCGCACATCGCCCTATTTGAGCCGGACGGCACCTACGCCGGCTATTCGCTGCCCCAGGGGCTCGGTAACTACGCGAAAGTGGAGGTAGCCGACCCGCCGGCCGGCACGTGGACGGCCGTGATCTTCACCGCCCAGAACGCGCCCGGCCTTGTCGGCACCAGCGGTCCTGTCCAGTGGGATGCCAGCACCTGGCAATACGCCCCAGCCGGGTCGATCAGCCCTTCGTTCCTGAACATCCGACCCGGGCAGACGGCCACGGCGACGCTCAGCCTGACCACCCCTGCCGCGGCGGGCGATAGCGATCAGTCGATCGTCGTCTCCTCGCTGGCCGGCCAGACGACTATCCCCGTCACCGTGCGGACGACCATCCCGGTCGACCCGACCAGCGGGGGCACCTTCAGCGGCGTGCTCACCGGCGGCAATGGGCGAGGGGGGGCGCAGGCGCAGGCCAACTCCTACTCCTTCAGTGTCCCGGCGGGCAAGACGGACATGGACATCAGCGTGGCCCTGGCGAACGATCCGTGCGAGGAGCTGGTCGCCTACCTCGTTAACCCAGAGGGCCAGACGGTCGGCTACTCAAGCAACTTTACTATCGCGCCGCCGCCGGCGCCGAACTGTCCACTTGAGTTCGGTGCTGGCCAGGCGACACGGTACGCGCAGATCTACCACGTGGCCCCGGAGGCCGGGCAGTGGTCGCTCCTGCTGTATTGGGCCAACCCCGTGACCGGCAACGAACTCCAGGAGCCGTTCACCGGTTCAATCCAGTTCAACCAGGTGAGCGTCTCCAGCACCCTGCCGACCTCGCCCTCCGTCACGCTCCCAGCGACGGCCCACCCCTACCAGGTCAACGTCACCAACAGCGGAGTGGCTCCCGAAGCCTTCTTCGTGGACGCCCGGTTGAACAACCAGACGGCCACGATTGCCTTGCCGAACTGGAACGGAGCCGTGAACGCCGGCAACTTCTCGATCCCGCTGCCGCCGGGTTTGAGCTTCCCCTACTACATCGTGCCCACGCACACGACTGGGCTGCAGGCCAACGTCACCCGGCTCGCCGGTGCCCAGCCGGTGACCTTCGACATGGAGTACTTTCCCGGGGATCCGGACGTCTCGCCCAACCAGCCCGCGCCCGGTGTCACGGATACCTCTAGCCCCGACGGATCCTCCGCCGGCCTGACCCTGACCGAATCGCCCGAGGTCAGCCCCGGCCTCTGGCTGGTAAACCCATCTGAGTTTGGGCCGTACCCGGCCGCGGGCGCGAACCCTGACACCGCCAGCGCCAGCCTGTCCGCCGTCACGGAAGCCTTTGATCCGGCAGTGACGTCGAGCACCGATGACTTCTGGCAGCTGGGCTTGGCAGCCGGCAACTTCCTTTACCTGCTGCCCGGTCAAAGCGGCACGATCAATGTCCAGGTAAACCCGTCAGCAAACTCGGCGGCCGGCCCCGGCACTGTTGTCTCGGGGACACTCTACGTGGACGATATCACCCTGGGCGCCTTCGTCCCGTCCAATGCCCTTCCCAACGGGGATGAGCTGGCAGCCATCCCTTACCAGTACACCGTCGGGAGCTCCAGCTGAGGAGATCCTTTAGCAGGGGAGAGCGGCGATCTCCCGCTCCAGACACTCGGCGTCCTTGCGGGCGCCGAGTGTCTGGAAGAGGGCCAGTGCCGCATCCATCCGCTCTCGGCCCGGTCCTGAGTGGCCCTGTTCGGCCAGCAGTAACCCATGGGCGTACAAGAGATGTGCCTCGGCGTAGGGGTAGGGCATCGCTCGGGCCAGGGTCAGGCCCTCGTCCACGGCCTGTTCAGCCTCGTCCCACCGCCGGCGCTTGAGACTGACCCGTGCTTGGATCCGGAG
>DATLQX010000325.1:0-29392 GCA_035534995.1 Chloroflexota bacterium
ACAATGGAGCAATACGCGAGATGAGCGTAGACCTGGCCCCCGCGGTGCGTCCAGACGTCCTGGGAGAACCGCTCCCGCTGAAGTCGCGCCCTCAGCGCGTTGACCTTTCCCTGGTTATCCCCGTGTATAACGAGGTTGAGAGCTTGCCCAAGCTCTACAGCCAACTCCATGAGGTGTTGGAAAAGCTCCCGATTGTCTACGAGATCGTCTTCATTGACGATGGGAGTAAGGACGGTACCTACGAGGGTTTGCGTGACCTTCACGATCAAGATTCACACATCCGCGTGCTCAGCTTCCGCCGTAATTTCGGCAAAACCGCCGCTCTGGTGGCCGGTTTCGACTATTGTCTGGGCGACATCATTATCACCATGGATGCCGACCTTCAGGACGATCCGAACGAGATTCCCAATTTCCTCGCCAAGCTTGATGAGGGCTACGATCTGGTTTCCGGTTGGAAGAAGGATCGCCAGGATCCGATTACCAAGACCCTCCCGTCGAAAGTCTTCAACGCGGTAGTTTCGCGGTCGACCGGGATCCACATGCACGATTTCAATAACGGCTTCAAGGCGTACCGGCGCGAGGTCACCGAGGAACTGAAGCTGTATGCCGACCTGCATCGGTTCATTCCGGTGATGGCCAGTTGGCGCGGTTTCAAGGTGGTGGAGATCCCCGTGCTTCATCACAAGCGGCAGTTCGGCAAGTCGAAGTTTGGTGCCGGCCGCTTCGCCAAGGGCATGCTCGATTTTTTCAAGGTGATGTTCCTCACCCGCTATATGCAAAAGCCGCTGCACTTGTTTGGCGGCATCGGCGCCCTTCTGGCCGCTCTCGGGGTGATCGTTGGCCTGTATCTGACCGAGGAACATTTTCGGACGGGGAACATTGGCCAGCGTCCCCTCCTCGATCTGGCGGTGCTGCTCGTCATCACGGGCGTGCAGCTCTTCAGCCTCGGCCTTTTAGGCGAAATGCTACGGAATGTCACCTACCGGCGCACCGAGGAATATAGCGTTCGGCAGCTTCTGGAATGAGCATGCTGAGCCGCTGGTGGCGCAGCCCCTGGTTGCGGTACGGATTTACGGCGGCGCTGCTGGCGTTTATTCTCTGGAAGGCGAATCCAAGCCAATTCTGGGATGCCGCGCGCAACGTCTCGGTGGGCAACCTGGCGCTGGCCATGGTCCTCACCGTTCCTTTCTTGCTGCTCAAAGCCTGGCGCTGGCATATCTTGTTGCGCGCCGGGCGCTGCCGTGCCACCTTTGTCGAGGCGTTCATTTCCCTACTGGGCGGCATGGGCGTGGCCTTGCTTACTCCGGCCCGTTTGGGCGAGGTGACGCGGGCCGCCTACCTGTCCGAACCGAGAAAGTTGCGGGTGGGCGCCCTGGTGATGGTAGATAAGGTCTATGATGTCATCGTGCTGGCCCTCCTCGCGGTGGCGGGCGCGGCGGTGTTGGTCAGTCCCTTGTTGGCGGTTGGTTTAGGAGCCGCCGGCCTGGTCGGAGTGTTCTGCGCCTTGCGGGCCCGCGACCTGCGTTCGCTCTTCGCCCTCGGGCGGAAGCTCCCCCTGTACACGAAAGTGGACAAGGTTCTGGCGGAATTCGCTGAGTTCGGCGCCCCGGTTGGCCTTACCTGCCTGCTGCTGACCCTGGGGTCGTTCGTGGTGGTCCTGGCACAGTACTACGTGATTCTTCATGCGTGGAATCTGGGGAGCGCCCAAATCGTTGTCTACTGCTTTCCCATGGTGGTACTGACCAACGTGGTGCCGCTTACCGTGGCCGGGCTGGGCACCCGCGAGGGCGCGGCCATCCTCCTCCTCGGGCACTATAGCGTTCCCAAGTCAATCGCCGGGACCAGTGCCTTCCTCATGTTCTTCATGAACACCGCCTTGCCAGGACTGATTGGCGCCTTGATCACTCCCTTTTATCACGTCAAGCCGGCGCCGGAACGCCCGCAGCCCGCGATCACGGTCGGCCCCACGTCGGTAGGGACGCCTCAGTGACCATGCGGGCAACCCCTATTCCTCCCGGTCAACCGACCCGGCGCATACTCCCGGCGCGGTCCATGGCGGTACCGGTGCCGCGCCTGACCCAGCGCCTGCTCTCCCTCCTGGTGAGCCTGCTGTTCTGGGCCATGACTGCCGCCTACGCGGTGGGCTTTAGCCTGATCGCCCTCCGCCAATACGATACCTTCGTGCCGCACGCCCTGGATCTGGGGAACATGACCCAGGCATTCTGGAATACGGTCCATGGCCATCCCTTTAAGTTTCAGAATATGCGCGCCCACGTAGGGATTGAGGCGTTTGGGACCGATACCCGCCTGAGTTTCCATGTCGAGCCACTTATCCCATTCCTCTCGATCGTCTACTTCTTCTATCAGCATGTGCAAACCTTGCTGGTCATGCAAACCGTGGCCATCGCCACGGGGGCGATTCCGGCCCGTTTACTGGCGCGCCGGCACCTGGCCAATCCCCTGGCGGAGCTGGTGTTCCCCCTCGCCTATCTGCTTTTCCCCGCGCTGGAAGCGGCGAATCTCTATGAGTTCCATCCGGTGGCCTTCGCGGCGCCGCTCTTGCTCTGGGCGTTCTATTTCGCGGACGGACGCCGCTTTACCCTTTTCGCGATTTGCGCCATCGCGGCCATGGGAACCAAAGAGGAGATCGGTCTCCTGGTGGCCCTTACGGGGGTGTGGATTGCCGTTCGCCACGGCGAGCGGCAGCTGGGGGCGATCATCGGTGTCCTGGGAGTGGCCTGGACCTTCATTGCTCTGAAACAAGTGGTACCTCACTTCAACCTGGGTGACAGTTCCTACTGGGGACGCTACATCGATCCCAGCTATCTGAAAGGGCAGGTCATCACTCAGAACGATGTGATTCATTTCTGGCTGCATCAGCCGAAAATGGTGTTTGACAACGTGACCGATGAAGCCAAGCGGAGTTATCTGCACCGCTTGTTCTATCCGGCCGGATATCTGGCCCTCTTGAGTCCGCTCACCCTCCTCGCGGCGGTGCCTGGTCTAGCCCTGATCCTGCTCAGCTACGAACCGCACATGTATGGCGGGCTGGCCCACTATTCGGCCGAACTGGTTCCGGTGGTGATTGTGTCGTCCATTCTGGGGGCGGAGTGGGTGGGCGCCGTCGTGGCTCGCTACGCGCGCTTGCCCATTGTCTGGGTGACCACGGCGATCTGCCTGTACGTGCTGGTCGCCTCCGTGGCGAACCAGCGGGTAAACGGCTTCACCCCCATGGCCCAGGATTACTCTTTTCCGCCAATCACCGCGCACGATCGCCTCCTTGATACCGCCCTGGCCATGATTCCTCCCGGCGCCTCCGTCTCCGCCCAGGACAATCTCAACGCTCATCTGAGCGATCGCGAGCAAATCTATCTCTATCCGGATCGCGACTTCGATCGGGTGCAATACGTCATCATCGATGCCACCGAGCCGGTTGGCTCGGTCCTCCGTCCCTGTGACCTCACGGTGCAGATTCAAGGGAACGCCGAGGCATGCGACATTGCCTACGGCGCCGCCAAGACCCCTGCCCACTACAGCGTGACCAATCACAACGCGCTCTTGCTCAATGGGAAATACACGATAAAGTTTGCCCAGGACGGCATCCTCCTCTTGCAGCGCTATCACAAGGGCATGCAGCTGAACACGACGCTGCCGCCCGCCTTCTGGACCTTCATGGAGCCGCCCGCCTCCGATGTGCCCAGCGGCGGCCCCATTGCCCGCTTCGGCAACTATCTGGAGCTTGTGGGGTATAAGGTGGATCGAGCGGAGCGGAGCAATCTGCGAAACCCCGATGTGCTCCTCACCACCTGGTGGCGGGTGCTCAAGCCGATGCCGCTCCCGACCAGGCTGGTCCATTATCTCACCGATTCCACTGGCGCCTTGCGGGTGTTCTGGGACGATGAGCAGGCGACGGATTGGCGAACCCTCGATCAATGGGTGCCGGGAAAGACCTACAAGGTACAGTCGTTCCAGTTGACCGTGACCACGAACACCAGTGGGAAGATCGGCGTGGACCTTGGGCTTACCACCGGCAATCAGGGCTATGATAGTCACCATACGGATGTGAGCCAGGATCAGCCGGTGACCTTGCTGCCCGGCCATGGCGACAGCCTGGTGGTGGGTAACGGCAAAATCTTGCAGGTCGTCGGGATTCAGGCGAGGCTCTAGCCCATGGCAGGGAAGCGGATCGGAGTCTATGGCGGGAGCTTCGACCCGATCCATGTCGGCCACCTGGCGATGGCCGATTTCGTCCGCCAGGCCGCCGACCTCGACCAGGTGCTCTGGGTTCCGACCGGCAAGCAACCCTTGAAAAACCGAGGGCCCTGGGCCACCGGGGAACAGCGCTTCCGGATGGTGGAAGCGTCGATCAGCGGGAATCCCGCCTTTGCCGCCACCGATCGCGAAATCCGCCAGGACGGGCCATCCTATACCATCGCCACCCTGGATGCGCTCAAGCGCCAATGGCCGAATGCCGAGTTGCGCTTCATCATGGGGGTGGACGCGGCCAATGATCTGACAAACTGGCAGGAGCCGGCTCGGATTTTGGGCGACTATCACCCGATCGTGATGTCGCGCGCCGGCTGGTCTGGACCAGACTGGCCGATGCTGGAAAGCATCCGGCCGGATGCCCGCGCCCTGATCACCCTGGTGGACGCGCCCCAGTTGGAGATCGCCTCGCATCAGTTGCGGGAATGGATCGCGGGCGGTCGGGCCGCCCGCTACCTGATCCCCGAGGGTGCCTGGCGCATCATCGTCCAGGAAAGACTGTATCGGGAGCGATAACCGCCTTGACGGGTGGGGAGTCGGCCAGTAGCATAGGCATGTGACCGTGCTAGGCGGGGGGATAGTCGTCCCCTGTACGGCAAATCGGCTATACGGCCGGCTGAACTCCGGATCCGAGGACCGGATCTGGATGATTCTGAGCGGCTTCACGAACGTTCAACGGTTCTGGTCCTGACCGACGGAGCCCCTCGAACCCCGTCAGATCGAGAGAAGCAGCGGTAAGGGGTGTGCTTCGGGTGCGTCAGGGAAGCCGGGTCCGCAGTTCGTGGGGTCGCGCGTGGCATCCAGGAAGGCGCGAAGATCTGGTGCACGGTCACTATTCCTTCATCGGCGGCACTGTGCCGCCGTTTCTTTTTCGGTGCATGTGCGCCGCCCACGCGGGCCAGGACGGACATGGATACTGAACTCTCGTTATTTCCCCCCGATTCGCCCTCCGAGAGCCCCGCGGCGCCGGAGGTGGGCGAACGGGCGTCGCTGTACCGTGCCTACCGTTCACGGACCTTCTCCGAGATAGCGGGCCAGCAACATGTGACCCAGACCTTGCGAAACGCGGTGATGCACGGGAAGGTCGCCCATGCCTATTTGTTTACCGGTCCCCGCGGGACAGGGAAAACCAGTACCGCCCGAATCCTCGCCCGAGCGGTCAATTGCCTGGCCCCCGCCGATGGCGAGCCGTGCAACCAATGCGCCATCTGCGTCAATATGATCGAGCGGCGGTCCATCGACCTGATCGAGATCGATGGGGCCTCCAATAACAGTGTCGATGACGTGCGCGAATTGCGCGACCGAGTTCAGTTTCGCCCGGCCGAGGCACGCCGCAAGGTGTTCATCATCGATGAAGTACACATGCTCTCCATCGGTGCCTTCAATGCCTTGCTGAAGACCCTGGAGGAGCCACCGGACCATGTCCTGTTCCTGCTGGCCACCACCGAAATCCATAAAGTGCCGGCCACCGTGCTCTCTCGCTGCCAACGCCTGGACCTCCGTCCGGTCCCTCCCAATGAGATGGTGGCTCGCCTTCGCTTCATCTGCGAACGCGAGGGGATGGAGGCCGAGGACGCGGTGCTGGAATTGCTGTCGGCCCTGGGAACCGGTAGCTTGCGCGATGCCTTGAGCTTGATGGAACAGGTACGTGCCTATTGCGGCGACCAGCTTCGCCTGGCCGAAGTGGAAACGGCGCTGGGAGTGGCTCGCATCAGTGAGATTGCCTCGCTCGCCGATCTGATGGCGGCCGGCGATCTACCCGAGGCCCTGGTCCTGCTCGGGACGCTCCTGGACAGCGGCATCGATCCACGCCAACTCACCCGGCAACTGAGTACGTACTGGCGAGACGCCATGCTGGCTCGTGCCCGCCGCCGCCCCGTGCCCGAGCTCAACGTGGCTCGCTGCACAGCCGATCGCATCGTTGGGGTGCTGCGAAGCCTGTTGGGAGTGGAGAGCACGGCCCGCCGCTCGGACTCGCCCCGCTTCGCCCTGGAGCTGGCGGTTGCCGAGGCCACAATGCAGCTGGCCGCCTCTGGTACAGTCCCTGGCGAGGCGGGGCCGGCACGGCGGCAGGCCGCGGCCGCCGGCCCCGACGCCTCGGGAACAGCCTCCCGGACAGCGGGCTCCGCCGCGCCGGCCCCGCCGCCCACCAGTCGGAACTCCGAACCCGCCCCACCTTCGTACGCGGACGATCTGACCGCCGACCGAGAGGCGCCTCGCGCCGAGCCGCGTTCCGTGCCGGCCGGCGCTCCTCCCGCAGCGGCGCGCGAAAGCGAGTATCAGCCCGCGCCGCCTAATGGAGCGCATGGAGAGAGGGTCCACGAACCAAATGGACAGGAATCCGGTCTCCCTCCGCCGGTGGTCCCTCCGGAGGAAAAACGGTCGCGAGCGGACTCAGCCAACCTGGCCCTATCCCCCGAACGTCAGCCGGAGGCTCCGTCCCCGTCCACGGCGAGCTCCAGCGTACCAGGGACGGTGGGACCGGATAATCGCTGGACCGAACTTTTACGCTGGTTGCAGGAGCACGGTACGGCCAGCGTTCACCAACTGGCGCAAAAGTCCGTCCGGAGTGCCCTGATCGCCGAGCAAGAAGTCGTAACCCTGAGTTTCAAGCCGGCGGATAGTTTCTCCCTGCGGATTCTGGAGCAGGTCAGAAACCGGCAGGTGCTTGAACAAGCGGTGCGCGAGGTCTATGGTGGGCGCTGGACCGTACGCTGTGTTACGATCAGCAATGCCCCCACCGCTCAAGTGGGTGACGACAGGGAAGAGCAGTATCTAGAGGAAATCGCCACCGCGTTTGGCGGCGAACAGTTTGGCCCGCGGGGCGCCTGAGCCGCCCGCTGAGTATCGAGGGGAAGAGGCGATGGGTTTCGACCAGAAGGCCATGCGGGACATGCTCAAGCAGGCACAGCAAATGCAGTCTCAAATGGAGAAGGCCCAGGCCAAATTGGCCGAGGAAATCGTGGTGGGCTCCGCCGGCGGCGGCATGGTGAGCGCCACCGTCACCGGCCAGATGGAGATCACCGCGATCACGATCAACAAGGACGTGGTGGATCCTGAAGACGTGGAGATGCTGCAAGACCTGGTGCTGGCCGCCGTGCGTGAGGCGTTGGAAAAGGCCAAGAACTTGCAGCAGGAAAAGATGAGCGCCGTAACTGGCGGCATGAACCTGCCGTTCTAGCCGTATGTTTGCCGGCCAGCCGGGCGCTGGGTCGATTGCCGAGCCGGTAGCCCACCTTATCGATCAGTTGGGCAAGCTTCCCGGAGTTGGCCCCAAGACCGCGCAGCGGCTTGCCTACTTCATTTTGCGCCAACCCCCTGAGGAGGCGCGACTGCTGGCGGAGGCGATCGTCCAGGTGAAGGAGCGGATCGTCTACTGCGGCATCTGCCGCAACCTGACCGAGCACGATCCGTGCGCCATCTGCGCCAATCCCGGCCGCGATCAGGGCACGATCTGCGTGGTCGAGCAGCCCCTCGATATTCTGGCCCTGGAACGGGCCCATAGCTATCACGGGCTCTACCATGTGTTGCACGGAGCACTCTCGCCGATGGATGGGATAGGTCCGGGAGAACTGAAGATCGACCAGTTTCTGCTCCGGGTTACCACCGGTAACATTCAAGAAGTCATCCTGGCCACCAATCCGACCATGGAGGGCGACGCCACCGCCATGTACCTCACCCAGCGCCTCCAGGGGCAGCCCCTCAAGGTCACGCGCCCTGCCCGAGGACTCCCCATGGGCGGCGATCTTGAGTTCGCCGACGATCTCACCCTACGCCAGGCCCTTGAGGGGCGGCGCGAGTACCGCTGACCAGCAGAACCAGCGCAACGCGTCCGGAGGCACGTTGCGGCGCAATCTCCCGCCGGAGGACGTGTCGTTTGTCCCTGGGCGAGCGCCTGGTGTACGGAACCGTCGCCCCCGGCCGGTGCCGCACCCGAAGGCACCACACGGAGTAATCCTATCGGCATACTTGCCAATTCGGTCCAGCCGTGCTACCGTGCCCGTGGAGACCAGCGAGGGATCATAGGCTGGAGGGCGTGATGCAGGCCGCGACGGACGGGTTCGATATTTCGGCACGGAAGCTTCACCAGGGGCTCTGCGTGGCCTTTCTGGCGGTTGCCTTTATCCTTGGCGCCGCGGATGGTTCGTGGCTGGTAGGATTTGTCGGACTGGTGTTACTTTTGGGGCGCTTCTGGTGGCAAGCCGATCTCTTCAGGCAACTGGCCTGGCGGGTTCTGGAACCGGCCGGCATTCTCCAACGACGGGAGATACAAGAGAATCATGAGACGCGCCGGATTGCTCGCGTCCTGGGTGGGGTGATTATCCTGGCCGCGGCGGTGCTGCTCGCCGGCGGGCAATCCTGGGCCTGGATCGGAGTCGGGCTGATCGCGGTGATGATCTCCCTTGACGCGCTTTTCAATTTCTGCGCTCTATGCTGGTTCACCTATCAGATCGATAAGCTGGCTACTCGTTAGTTGTTTATCATCCGACGGATTGAACCGAGCCGTCCGATCCGCTGGTCGGAAGGGACGGGGCCCTGAAGTGCCCCGTCCCTTCCCGGGGATCACGATCCCTAGGTCACTGGTGACGTGGAGAGGGAGAATGTAGCATGCTGGAACGAGTACTTATTGTCGTCGCCCTTATCACGGTAGTACTCGCCGCGGCGCGGGCGGCGCGAGCAGTCGCGCGGCGAAAGGCCGGCGTGGTCCTGGACCAGGAGCTTCCCAGCAGGTTGGTAGCGCGCCTCCGCGGGAACGATGCCGGAATCATTTTTTTCCACGGTGCCCATTGCGGTGACTGCCGTACCCAGGCGGCGATTCTCTCACGGCTGGCATGCGAAAGAGGAGTGACTATTACGCCAGTGGATTCCGCGCACGAACCGGAGTTCGCGAGCGCACTGGCGGTGTTGACCGTACCAAGTACCGTGATCGTGGACCGCGCGCGCCGTGTCCGGGCTGTCAACCTGGGGTTTCGCGGGCGCGAGGCGCTGGAAGGACAACTGAGCGGTCTAATGTGAAGGCTCCTCCGGGCCGTCAACACCAGGGAGTAGGTTGCGCGCGCCCTGCTCCTCCTGCCCACGGGCCCTTCATATCGCTTGAAACGCGGCAAACGCGGGCTTCCGTGACCAATCGGGGGCGCACACACCAAAGAACTGTTTGCCCGGTGGATTGTCGCGTATCTGGAACCAGCAGACCGCGGCGACCTGTGCGTCGCGTTCACAGACCTCGAACATGGTCCTCAAGTTGACCGCCTGCAATTCGGGCGCCACGGCGGTCGTGGTCCAGGCCGCCTCGGTGATATAGAGGGGTCGCCCGGCACCACCTTCGTTTCGCTGGGCGATCGCCTGCATGTGGCTAATATATTGCCATAGGTGGTCAGGATCTGCCTGGCCCGGCTGATCCACGTACAGGTGCTGACCGATACCGTCGAACGGAAGCGTCCCGCCGCCCAATCGCTTCAAGGCGCTGTAAAGGTCATTCAGGTAATCAGCGCCACTATTCTGGGTATTCAGGACGCCATGGTTATTGTGCGAGAGCAAACCGCCGGAAATAATGGTGGCCGCTGGTTGCACGCTCTTGATCGCGGCACCGGCATGAATGAGAACGGCGGCGAAATTCGAGGGGTAGATAAAACTGCCCCCGCTATAGGCGCGGCCGTTTTGCTGCCGCCAGGCGTTCGGCTCATTCCAGATTTCCCAGAGTGAAATTTCCGGCAGGGCGGCGGCTAACCGGCGAGCCAGATCGGCGAAACGGCGCGCGAACGGCGTGTCGCCCGTCCCGCCGACGGTCTCCGCGTTGCCCACGTTCCAGTCGGCCTGCCTGGCGCCGGGTACGGCATCGGCGTAGATGAGGCCGATCGGCGAGATGCCGGCTCCGCTCAACTGGCGCGCGATCTCCGCGTACCGGCCGATCAGATCGTCGGTCCACTCGGGCGCGCTGCCCACCCGAAGCTCGAAGCGAGCGACTGTCGCGCCCGAGTCCGCCAGCGCTTGCAGATCACGGGCGCCGAAAAGCGGCGTCCGTCCGTCGTTCGACAGCACCCAGTTGAGCGCGAATCCTTTTTTCACCCCACCAACCTTTCCACTTGCAGTCAACCTACCCAGCACCCGCGGCGACGAGGGCTCGCGGGCGCGGAATAGATGCTAAGGCTTACGGACAGTATGGCATGGGTTCGCCCAGTGCGCCGGAGCGCCGCTCATGCGCCCTACCCGATCTTCCAGGTCAGAGTGGCCGTGAAAGTGTGTTATACTACTGGAGCAAACAGACGCACCCAGGGGTCAGTGTCTCCCGCGCTTGGCGTGGGAGCCGCTGAGCTAATGGATGCGGGTTTGACACTACGTCCGTAGGAGCCACATGTTGACCGAACAGGAAGTACCCACCCCGACGACCAGCGACCTATCTGGGGAGATCGAGGCGCAAGCTCCGCGCGCGGCCAGGGACAACAACCCACCCATTCAGGAGGTGGCGGAATCTCCCGCGCCGAAGGCCCAGCCTGCCGCCCCCGTCATACCGCCGCTGCCGTTGGATGAGAGCGAGGACACCATGGCCTCGTTGCTCGATCATCCCTCGCATGCCCTTCGCACCCTTCAGCGGGGTGAAGTGGTCAATGGGATCGTGGCCCGGATCGACCCCGACGAGGTGTTGGTCGATGTCGGCCTCAAGTCCGAAGGCGTGATTAATGGGCGCGAAATGGATGAGGAAGTGACCGGAGAGCTGAAAATCGGCTCGAAGATCCTCGTCTATGTCATGCAGCCCGAGGGCCCGGATGGCCATGCTATTCTGTCTATTCGCCGCGCGCGGATGGAAAAATCGTGGCGGGTGGCCGAGGAACTCTTCCAGGAAGAAAAGGTGATCGAGGCCGAGGTCATTGACTTTAACAAGGGCGGCTTGATCGTGGATCTGGGGGTCCGGGGCTTCGTACCGATCTCGCAGATTCCCGAACTCCGCGGTCTCTCCAAAGGGCAGGAGGGTGAGCCTTCCGAGGTCATCGATCGCCTGGCGCAGATGAAGGGACGCGTCCTCAAGCTCAAGATCATCGAGTTGAACCGGAACCGGAACCGCTTGATCCTGTCCGAGCGGCTGGCCCTGCAAGAGCAGCGCAGCCATCGGAAGGATGAGTTGCTGGCGGAGCTACAGCCGGGTCAAGTGCGGCGGGGACGGGTCACCAGTCTGGCCAGCTTCGGCGCCTTCGTGGACCTGGGTGGAGCGGACGGACTGGTGCACATTTCCCAGATTTCCTACAGCCGAGTGAATCACCCGAGCGAGGTACTCTCGGTCGGCGATGACGTGGATGTGTACGTTCTCAGCATTGAGCCTGATACCAAGAAGATTGCCCTGAGCCTGAAACGTGCGCAGCCTGATCCTTGGTCGCTGGTCGATCAGAAATACCATGTCGGTGATTTGGTGGAAGGCACCATCACCAAGCTGGCCAAGTTCGGCGCCTTCGCCAAGATCGACGACGGCATCGAGGGCCTGATCCATCTTTCCGAGTTATCCGAGAACGCGGTGGAGAACGGAAAGGATGTGGTCAGCGAGGGCCAGCGGTTAACCCTCCGCGTTATCAATATTAATCCCGTACGCCGGCGACTTGGTCTGAGCTTGCGCCAGGTGGAGGAACCCTCTCCCAGCGTGAAGGCAGCCATGGACGGCATCGAGTTACCCCCCGAGGAGGATCTTGGCGACGATGGTGTCTGGGCGGATGACGGCCCAGAGGCCGCGCTCGACGAGTAGCCGGCCAGGGGATGGGGCGCGGGGTCTACCGCGCCCCGTCTGGTATCTGGCGGGCGAGTCCAACAAGAGGAAGAGAGCAAGGTGATGAACGAACGGTTCGACAAGTTCACCGAGCGGGCCCGCAAGGTACTGACCCTTGCCCAGGAAGAGGCGACCCGCTTCAATCATAATTACATCGGGACCGAGCACTTGTTGCTTGGACTGGTGCGCGAAGGTGAGAGTGTCGCGGCCAAAGTGCTCTCGAATCTCGGCGTCGAGCTCAATCGGGTTCGGAGCGCGGTCGAGTTTATTATCGGCCGGGGTGACCGGCCCACGGTGGGCGAGATTGGGCTGACCCCGCGCGCCAAAAAGGTGATCGAATTGGCGGTGGATGAGGCTCGGCGCCTCGGCCATCACTATATCGGGACCGAACATCTGCTTCTCGGCCTGGTCCGCGAAGGCGAGGGGATCGCCGCCGGCGTGCTTGATTCGCTGGGAGTCAGCCTGGAAAAAGTGCGTCAGCAAACGATTCAGGTGCTCTCCCAGAGTACTGGCGGTTCGCACGGCGAGACGAAACACGCCACCAAGACGCCGACCATCGATCAACTTGGGTTGGATATGACCGCCCAGGCGCGGGCCGGCAAGGTGGATCCGGTGATCGGCCGCGGCACCGAGATCGAGCGAGTGATCCAGATCCTGAGCCGGCGGATGAAGAACAATGCCGCCCTGGTCGGTGAGCCCGGCGTCGGGAAAACCGCGATCGTCGATGGCCTCGCCCAGCGCATCGTCAACGGCGATGTGCCGGAGACCCTGGCCGGGAAGCGCCTGCTGACCCTGGACATAGGTTCCCTGGTCGCCGGGACCAAGTACCGCGGTGAGTTCGAGGAACGGCTGAAAAAAATCATCGAGGAGATCAAGGGCGCGGGCGATTGTATCCTCTTCATTGATGAGTTGCACACGATCGTCGGCGCGGGCGCCGCCGAG
Source organism: Chloroflexota bacterium (assembly GCA_035534995.1). Taxonomy (GTDB): domain Bacteria; phylum Chloroflexota; class UBA5177; order JANWHV01; family JANWHV01; genus JANWHV01. The sequence goes on from DATLQX010000325.1 coordinate 12,959, forward strand.
GGGGCCGTCGACGCGGCGAATATCCTCAAGCCCGCCCTGGCCCGCGGCGAATTGCAGTGCATAGGCGCCACTACCCTGGACGAATACCGGAAGTACATCGAACGAGACGCGGCCCTGGAACGACGCTTCCAGATGGTCACGGTCAACGAATCCTCGGTGGATGAGACCATCCGCATCCTCCATGGGCTTCGGCCTCGCTACGAGGCGCACCATCGCCTACAGATCAGCGATGAGGCGCTGCGCGCCGCCGCCGAGATGGCTGAACGCTACATTCCCGATCGGTTCATGCCGGACAAAGCTATCGATCTAATGGACGAGGCGTCGGCGCGCGTGCGCCTGCAACGCTCGGGCCAGGCATTCTCTCTCAAAGAGGCGCTGCAGAATATCGAGCAGGTACAAACCGATAAGGAAGCGGCGATCAAGGCCCAGCAATATGAAACCGCCGCCGATCTGCGGACCCGCGAGAAGCAGTTGCGCGATAAGATCGCCAACCTGCAATCGAGCTGGCAGGAGCGGGAAGCCTCGCCTGAACGGGCCATGGTGGTGGGCGAAGAGGATATCGCCGAGGTGGTCTCGATGTGGACCGGTATCCCGGTTCGCCGCATCGCCCAGGAGGAATCGGAACGGTTGCTCCAGATGGAATCCGCCCTCCATAACAGGGTGATTGGCCAGGAAGAGGCGATTACGGTGATTGCCAAGGCCGTGCGGCGGGCGCGCACCGGGCTCAAGGATCCGAAACGGCCCATCGGCAGCTTCATCTTCCTGGGGCCAACCGGAGTGGGAAAGACCGAACTGGCCAAGGCTCTGGCTGAGTTCATGTTCGGCAGCGAGGACATGCTGATCAAGATCGATATGTCCGAATTCATGGAACGCCACGCGGTGGCCCGCCTGGTGGGCGCTCCTCCCGGCTATGTCGGTTATGAGGAGGGCGGCCAGCTCACCGAGGCGGTGCGGCGGAAATCGTATTCCGTGGTTCTGCTCGATGAAGTCGAAAAGGCCCACCCGGAGGTCTTCAATATCCTCCTCCAGATTCTTGAGGACGGCAAATTGACCGATGCCAAGGGACGAGCGGTCGATTTCCGCAATACGATCATTGTCATGACCTCGAACATCGGCGCCAATCTCCTCAACCGCGAAGCCGCTCTGGGCTTCCGGACCTCGAAAGACGATGATGATACCAAGGCCAAGCAGGACCGGAACCACGAGGAGATGATCCGGAAAATCACCGGTGAGTTGAAGCAGACCTTCAAGCCGGAGTTCCTCAATCGGATCGACGCCACGATCGTCTTCCATTCGCTGCGGCAGGATCAGATTCGCCAGATCGTCGAGTTGATGCTCCGAAGGGTGCGGGCCCAACTGATTGAACAGGAGATGACCCTGGACGCCAGCGACGCGGCCAAGGACTTCCTGGTCGAGAAGGGGTTTGACGCGGCGAATGGGGCTCGTCCGTTGCGCCGTGCCATCCAGAACTTCATCGAGGATCCGTTGGCCGAGGGTCTCCTTCAGGGTAAGTTCCATCCTGGAGACAGCGTAGGGGCCGAAGTGGTCAATGGTGAGATGCAGCTTGAGGTGCAGCCGCGGATCCACGAGCGCGAACCCGAGCCGGTATTCGCCGAAGCGGAGTAGGAGCCGGAACCATCCGTCCGGAAACGGACTTCTAGGGGCACTCCTCGTGGGTGCCCTTGGCGGCTGGTACCAGGGCACCCACGAGGAGTGCCCCCTACGGCCTTTACGCCGTTCAATAAGCAGCAGGGCCGGCATGACATGGGCTTCGGAAGCGCTTCCGAAGCCCATGTCATGCTCATTGGTAGGAGCGAATCCGAGGAGCGTGGCGAATGGCGAAACGCCGAACCAGTTTTGTCTGCCAGCAGTGCGCGAGCCAATATCCCACCCAGTATGGACGTTGCCCTGGTTGCGGCGCCTGGAACTCGCTGGTGGAGACCATACAGGAAGCCGGCCCGCCGTCCTCTCCCACTCAGATGGCCCGCTCCATCGGCGCCGCGCGGCCCACTCGGCTCCGCGAAGTCTCGTCCGACAATTGGGCCCGGCGGCGGATCCCAATCGTCGAACTGGACCGGGTTCTGGGCGGTGGCTTGGTGCCCGGATCCCTGGTCTTGATTGGCGGCGACCCCGGGATCGGGAAGTCCACCCTCCTCTTGCAACTCTGCCTGCAACTCAGTCAAGAACTTACGGTACTCTACGTGACCGGCGAGGAGTCGGCGGAGCAGGTGAAGTTGCGAGCCGACCGTCTGGGCTCGGTCCCGCCCGAATTGTATCTCCTGGCCGAGGTGGACATCGACACCATTCTCTCCTCCATGCTGGATATCCGGCCCGCCTTGATGGTGGTGGACTCGATCCAGACCATGCAGGTAACCGATATCGAGTCGGCGGCGGGCAGCGTGTCTCAGGTGCGCGAGAGTACTGCCCGCTTGATGCATGCCGCCAAGACCAGCCACGTTCCCATCGTGATCGTGGGACACGTTACCAAGGAAGGGGCCATCGCGGGCCCTCGAGTGCTTGAGCACATTGTCGATACGGTCCTCTACCTTGAGGGCGACAGCTTTCACGCCTACCGTCTCCTGCGGAGCGTGAAGAACCGCTTCGGCTCGACCAACGAGGTGGGGGTTTTCGAGATGCGTGACGATGGGATGGTGGAGGTGCCGAACCCGTCGGCCGCCTTCCTGGCCGAACGCGGCACCTCGCACCCCGGTTCCGCCGTGGCCGCGACCCTCGAAGGCACTCGGCCCCTCCTGGCCGAAATCCAGGCGTTGGTGAGTGCCACTACATTCAGCCTGCCCCGGCGTACTTGCGCCGGTATGGATCTCAACCGTCTCCATCTCCTGCTGGCTATTCTGAGCAAGCGCGCCGGCCTCCCGTTGCATACCTTCGATGTCTACTGCAACGTGGTAGGCGGCCTCCGCCTGGGCGAGCCGGCCGCCGACCTGCCCACGGCCCTGGCGATCGTCTCCAGCCTCACCGATACGGTGGTCCCGCCGGACATGCTCGCCTTCGGGGAACTGGGTCTTTCCGGCGAGGTGCGGGCCGTCAGCCGGGCCGCCGATCGGGTCAGTGAGGCGGGCAAACTTGGCTTCACCCGCGTGATGCTGCCGGCCACCAACGCCCGCGCCCTGCGAGGAAAGGTGCCCTCCGGCATGCAACTCGATGGGGTGGGGACAATACAGGAGGCGATGCGTTTGGTTATGCCCCACGGGGCGCCCGCGCGCGGCGAACGCTCCCCTGGCCGAGCCGGCCGCCGTCAGATCGATGACGAGGAGGAGTAAGCAGATGTCCGATCGGCGTTTTGTCGTCGATCCCTCCTTCCGGACCTTGTTCCCCGAGGCCGTGATTGGGATAGTGGCGGCCCGAAATTTGGATAATCACCGCGACTCAGCGCCATGCGCCGCTCTCCTGGAAGCCGCGGCCCGCCTCGCGGCGGCACGGCTGGGAGATGAGGATCTGGCCACTCATCCCGCCGTGGCTCCCTGGCGAAACGCCTATCGCGCCTTCGGGGCGAAGCCGGCCAAGTTCCGCTCCTCGATTGAAAACCTTCTCCGATCCGCCCGATCGGGAACCATACGCACGATCAATCCACTGGTCGATCTCTACAATACGGTCTCGCTTCGGCATTTCCTGCCCTGTGGCGGCGAGGATCTGGCGGCGATTGTCGGCTCCTTGGCCCTGACCCGCGCGGTGGGAGGCGAGCCCTTTGTCCCCCTGGGACTGGACGAGGAACAGCCGCCATCACCCGGCGAGGTGATCTATCGGGATGAGGTCGGGGTGATCTGCCGCTGCTGGAACTGGCGGGAGGCGGATCGGACGAAGCTCACCCCCGCCACCACGGACGCCTTTCTTTGCATCGAAGGCGTGCCACCGGCCGGCGTGGCGGCGGTGCAAGCCGCCTGCGAGGATCTGGCCCGGTTGGTCCGTGAACAGCTTGGCGCGGTGACGCTGACGCGGATCCTGTCGGCCGGCAATGATGAGCTACGGCTAGCATAGGCCGGCGTGACCCTGCCAGCCGGCCTCAACCGGAGGCCCTACAGCCCCGCGCCAGGCTTGGCTGCCGCCGCCTCCGCGCGGAGGCGGCGGCGAAGGGCGACCAGTTCACGGATCATCGTGAATATGACCCGTGGGCGGGCCCCTGTTTGCCTGCCCGCGTGGCGGCTGACATGGCGGATTCCCACCTCCTGCACGGGCACGCCTCGCTCGCGGAGGCGCACGAGAATCTCCACCTGAATCAGGCGTCCGTCCGCCGTGAGCGCTAAGCTCTTGAGCGTCGTGGCGCGGAAGAGTTTGAAGCCACAATTGGGATCGCGTGACTTGATCCCCAATACCAAGCGGATCAGGATCCGATAACACCGGCTGAGGGCCACACGGTAGGCGGAGTCGGCCCGATGGAGACGGTAGCCGGCAACCACGTCATAGGTGTCGTCCCACTGGACTAAACGAGTGATGTCGGCGGGAGTATATTGCCCATCGGCATCCAGGCACCAGATGAACTGCTTGCTCGCCTCACCAATCCCCGCCTGAAGCGCGGCCCCATACCCTCGACGCCTGGAATGATGGATGACCCGGATTCGCGAGTCGCGGGCGGCGAGGCCATCGGCCAGGCGTGGCGTGGCATCCCGGCTCCCATCATCCACGATAATGACCTCATACTCGGGTACCGCGTCGTCCAGGGCCTCAAGGGTGCGAGCCACCATTTGGGAGATGTTCGCCGCCTCGTTGTAGGCGGGGAGCACCGCTGAAATGCCGCGGATCGGCGCGGCGCGGCGACGCGGCGCTTCACTCATCGGCAACTACCATCCCGCTCATTCATGGCCCCATTATCTGGGATGTACTGGGGTGCTGTCCACCGACCGCCCGAGAGGGCGCCCGTTGACAGGGCGAAAGGGGTACGCTACCATGTTGGGGCCAGGTCTTCCCACCGGTCTGGAGGGATGTCCGAGTGGTTTATGGTGGTTGTCTTGAAAACAACCGTGCGCAAGCACCGGGGGTTCGAATCCCTCTCCCTCCGCCATTTCCGATAGCCTGTATCTGGAGAGGTCGCATAGTGGCCTAGTGCGGCGGTTTGCTAAACCGCTGTGGGAGAAATCCCACCGGGGGTTCGAATCCCCCCCTCTCCGCCGACCCGGCGGGCGGCAAGGCCCGAACGAGGTCAAGATAAAGCGCGAAGGCCGGGCCTTCGCGCTTTATCTTGATCGATTAGTCGCGCCAGGTAAGGAGCCCCGCCGCCCAGGTGAGCCCACCGCCAAAGCCAATCATGAGCAGCCTCTGGCCGGGAGTGACGGCCCCACGTTTGACCCAATCGTCAAGGGCGATGGGAATGCTGGCGGCGGACGTGTTGCCGTAGTGTTCGATGTTGCTCATTACCTGGCTGTCGGCGAAGTGAAGACGCTTGGCGGCGGCCGTGATGATGCGCTGATTGGCCTGGTGCAGGATCAACCAATCGACCTCCGGGACCGCCAGGCCGGTGTCGGCCAGAATCTGCTCCGTGACCTCAACCACCACTCGAACGCCGAATCTGAAGGTCTCGGGCCCATTCATACGCACCCCACGGGGCACGTTCCCGTCCTCTCCCCGCTCGGCCAATCCACCACCAGGGAGGATAAGCATGCCGGCCCCACTTCCATCGGAACCAAGGCGGAAGGCGGGCAGCTTGCCGGGGTGATTGGCACGTGAAACCACCACCGCCCCCGCGCCGTCGCCAAAAAGAATGCAGGTGCGGCGATCGTGCCAGTCCAACACCCGCGAGTAGATCTCACTGCCGATCACCAGGGCGTTCCGTGCGACTCCCGCTTGAATCAGCGAGCAGGCCGAAGCCAGGCCGTAGACGAATCCCGAGCACGCCGCCTCCAGATCGTAGGCGCCACCGTGGGCGCCAATGGCATCTTGAACGAGACAGGCGCCGGCGGGGAATCCGTAGTCCGGCGTGCAGGTAGCCAGAATGGTGAGATCGATCTCCGCGCCCGCCATCTCCGCCGAATCCAGGGCGGCGCGCGCGGCGCGGATCGCCAGGGACGCTGTAGTTTCTCCCGGCGCCGCGATCCGCCGTTGACGAATGCCCGTGCGAGTAAAAATCCATTCGTCCGATGTATCGACCATCCGAGCCAGATCATCGTTGGTCATCACCCGCTCGGGCAGGTAGCAGCCTGAACCGCGGATCGTGGTCCTGTAGGTCAAGACAGATCTCCCAACGGCTCCACGTACATCAGGATCTGGCCCTTCTCCACCAACGCCCCGCCCGAGACCACGATGGAGCGGATCGTCCCCGAGAGTTCGCTCTCCACCGGGTTGAACATCTTCATGCTCTCGATCAATCCCACTACCTGCCCCTCGCTCACTGACCCGCCCAAGGTGACAAACGGGGGACTTTGCGGCGTTTCGGTTAGATAGATGATCCCGGTAAGGGGAGCAACGAGCGGCCGCCAATCGGTGGGCACCACCTCCCCGGCGTCAACCTCCGGCATGGCCAGGACCGGGCGGGCACTCAACGACCGCCGGATCAGCACTCGGTGATCGTCCACCCGCAATTCGCACTCGAGGACGGCGGTGCCCTCGAGTTCCCCCAGGATTCGCTCGACCAGTTCGACCAACGAGGCCGAGGGATCAGCGGCCTGCTCGCTCATCGGTTTGGACGGTACGAACGCAGCACCAGGGTCACATTGTGGCCGCCAAAACCAAAGGCGTTGCTCATCGTGACATCGAGCGGGCCGACCCGGCGCGCCTGGTTCGGCACCACGTCCAGGTCGCACTCCGGGTCGGGAAATTCGTAGTTGAGGGTAGGCGGGATGATTCCATCCCGCATGGCCTGAATACAGAACGCGGCCTCCACCGCGCCGCCGGCCCCCAGCATGTGACCAGTGGCTCCCTTGGTTGAGCTGATCGGCACCTGGGTGGCGTAATCGCCGAAGATGGATTTGATCGCCGCGATCTCGGCCCGATCCCCGGCAAAGGTGGAGGTACCGTGGGCATTGATGTATTGCACATCCTCTGGCCGCAGCCCCGCCTTGGCCAGCGCGATACGCATTGCCCGCGCCCCGCCCTCGCCGTTAGGCGCCGGATCGGTCACATGATGGGCGTCGTCGGTGGCGGCATAGCCCGCGACCTCGGCCAGGATCGGCGCCTTGCGGGCCAGGGCGAACTCCTCCGCCTCCAGGACAAGGGTTGCCGCTCCTTCCGAGAGCACGAAGCCGTCGCGTTTGGCGTCAAACGGGCGCGAGGCGCGCTGAGGGTCGTCGTTCCGAGTCGACAAGGCATGCATGTTGCCGAAGGCGGCCATGGAGATCAGCACCACCGGCGCCTCGGAGCCTCCGGCCAGCATCACATCCGCGTCCCCGCGCCGGATGATCTCCACGGACTCACCGATCGCGTGGGCGGCGGTGGCGCAGGCCGAACTAACGGCAAAGTTTGGTCCCTTCATGCCATACTTGATCGCGATCTGACCGGCCGCCAGATCGGTGATGAGCATGGTGACGAAGAAGGGGCTGATCCGCTCCGGTCCCTTCTGGAAGAGAACGGTGAATTGATCCATCAGGGTGTTCAGGCCGCCGATCCCCGAGCCGATAATCACCCCCACGCGGTCGGCGAAGGAGGGATCGAGGGTCAGTCGCGCCTGGCTCAGTGCCTGGTGGGTGGTGGCCAGGGAAAATTGGGTAAAGCGATCGCACCGGCGTGCCAGCTTCTTATCAATGTCGAACGCTTGCGGATCGAAATCCCGCACCTCACCGGCGATCCGGCTGGGCAAAGCCGAGGCGTCGAAAAAGGTAACCGGGCCGATGCCGCACCGGCCCGCGATCAGATTCGACCATGTGGGCTCAAGACCCACCCCCAAAGGACTGATCACGCCCATACCGGTGACTACGACGCGCCGCACAATGTCTCTCCCCGAATCTTCGCCCGGCCCCAGATGCCGCGGCGGAACGGTGAAAGTATAGCACAGCAGCCGAATCCGGCCCTTTAGCGCGCCCGCCACGGCACGCTGACCGCCAGCACGCCATCAAGATAGAGGTCGGCCCGGTAGATGCCGGCAGGGAAGGCGCCGGACGCCGGACGCAGCAGCACGGCGTCGGAACCGCTGGCTTTCCGCGGCAGCGCGTGTGTCCCACTGCTCGCGGAGAGGCGGCCATACTGATCGTAGACAGCCATGGAGACCGTGTCCCCCCGGGTCGCTCCCTTGTACTCAACATACATCCCGAGCTCCTTCATTCCCGCCTTGAGCATTCCGGCGCGCGCTGGACGAGTAGGCTTGGCGGGATGGTAGCGGGCAAAGGCGGCGCCGGTAATCAGGTAGGCGACCCGCGCCCGTGGCGCTCTGATCAGCCAGAAAACGGTGGTCGCGGCCCGGCGCGTACCGAGATAGACTTCAGCCAGGTACTTTCCCGGACGCCGCAAACTGGCGCCGGGCAGGTCCAGGAGATAGGTGCCCCTGACGGTGGTCAACCGGTGCGATTCCCCGCGGCGAACAGTCTTGCCGCCGGTCAGGAAATCAACCCGGAAGGTCGTCTTCCCAGCGCCGGCCCCGCTAAAGGAGAAATAGGCGGCGAGATAGTCAACGGCGGGAGAGAAATGGTTGACTATGGGCGGGGCGACCGCGTGCCGAGGTTCAAAGGCGGTAAATGCCTGGTCGGTGGTGAGATAGAGCTGGGTGACGGCCGGACCATGCGGCGCCGCGTGCGTCGGCTTGGGGTGGGCCGCCGCCTGGGATAACCCTGGACGGGTCAGCGTACCGACCAGGAGCAGGGCCAGGGCGGCCGTGTACCGTGGAATCATCGTAGTCCAGGAACGCGATCGTTCCATGTGCCATTACCTCCAGTCGTTACCTGCTCATAAAGGTACCATCCAGAGGCATTCACAAGGAAACAAGGATCCAGGCCGTCCATGATGCGCGACTTGCCCACATAGGGTACGCTGAAGGAGACACATGCTCCACCAAGGAGGAATGTATACCGTGAAATATTGGCGACAGCCGCGCCTGGGCGCGATCTGCGCCTTTCTCTACGTCCTGCTCTTCGTGGCCGGCACGGCTTATCGCAGCAGCCAGGCCGCGCTTCCCGATACCACCGGCCAGCCTAGCCTGACGCAGAATCAGATCCTCCTGCAATTCGCGCACGCCCACTTGGGGCTCTTCACACTGTCGGCCTTCGTGACCATTCTGGCCTTTCTGGTCCTGATTGGGACCGTGTTCGGCCTCTATGCCTATGTGGCTCAGCGCGGCAAACAGCGGATCGGCACCATTACTCTGGCAGTTGGGCTTGGGGGGCTGGCCGTCTCGTGCATCAGTACGGCGGTGGGCACGGTGGCGCTCGCCAACTCGACCAACCAGTACGCGGCCCATCATCTGATCGCCACCGTGAAGGACTTCCAGAGTCAGGGCACCTTATTCTCAGTCCTGGACATCGTGGGGTCCGAGGCCATCGCGGTCTGGCTGGGGCTGGCCGCTGCCACGATCATTCGCATCCAGGGAAACCGGAGCATCGCCGGCTGGAGCACCCTGGCGGCGGCGGCGCTGGCGGGGATCGGGTTCCCCGTGGCCCTGGTGCTGGTCGTGTGGTCACTCGGGGCCGGCGCGGGGCTGTGGCGGCTCTCGGAGGGGGTCGAAGGTCGGTTCGCGCCCGCGGACGGTACGGCGGCTGGAACCTCTCGATTACGATCCCTGGCGGGGTGGGGCGGACGGAAGGCAGCCATGGTGGAGGACGCGCCGGCGGATGAGCCCGCCGCCGAAGACGAAACACTCGCCCAACCCACGCGGACCAGGACCGTTCCGACTGTGGGCGCAAGTCGCACGGGCACGCCAGGACGGCGGGGCGCGGCCGCACGGCGCCGCCGACGGTGACCGGAAGCGGCCCATTGACCAAGCAGTGCCATGGATGAAGAACCGCCCCACAAAAAGATCGTCCTGGAGCTCGATTGGTTCCCCGAATCCAGGCCGGTTGGCGGCGGGCGGGTTCATCTCCTGCCCGCCAACCTCTGGGTGCGCCTTGAGGCGGGGGAAAGCGTATTCGAGGGCGCGAAACGCATTGGGGTAGCCATCCCTACCGAGTGCGGCGGGAAAGGTACCTGCGGCCGCTGCCGGGTGCTCTGCGCCCCTCCCGCGCCCACGCCGGGGCCCGTGGAACGCCGCCTGCTGGACCGGGGAGAGCTTGCGCGAGGTATCCGCCTGGCCTGCCGCACCCGCCCCACCGATGACCTTATCGTCACAGTGCTGCCCGAGCGTCAAACGCAGAAGGGATAAATCCTAGCTCGCTGCCTGCCGCGGCCGGGGCACCTCCGGCACATCGCCTTGTTCGGCGCAAAACGCGAGGTAAAAGTCTACCGAATCGTGGAAAGCTTGACTCCTACCCGTGACCCACCTATACCAACCGTGATGGCGCCCAGTGCCCGGAATCGACTCTCGATGTCCGACCAGAGGAGGTCCGCACGAGTCGGTGTCTCAAAGACCCTGGCCAGGGTTCTACGCTGTTTGCTATTCACATAAGCATGATACAGCCTCTCCGCGTGCAAGAAGCCGGAGACGCGCTTGACAGAAAGGACGAAAAAGCGCATAATTAGAACATAGATTCTAACACTACCGGAAAGGGACTGCACGGTGAAGAAAGAATTCATGGTCAATCGCCAGGGCAAGGAGTTCGTCCTCTACGCCGGCTTGCTGGACCAGGCGCACCGGGAGGGACTGAAGCGGATCTCCACCAGCCTGATTCAGGCGCCGGCGGATAGCAATGGTCATCTCGCCATTTGCCATGCCGAGGTGGAAACCGAGAAGGGCATCTTCTCCGGCATCGGTGATGCATCCCCGGAGAATGTTGGGCGCATGATCGCGCCGCATACCATCCGGATGGCCGAGACGCGCGCCAAGGCGCGGGCCTTGCGCGACGCAATCAATGTGGGAGTCACCGCCCTGGAGGAATTGGGAGACGTGGAGGAGGATTCCAGTATCAACCCGCCCGCCCGGCGCCCAGCCGTCCGTCCGATGGCCGCTCTGGCGCGGCCCACGCCCACGCCGGTTCGCGCTGAACCACATGCCGTCCGCGAGACAGTGGCGACCGGGGACGATGCGTCGCCGCCCGCCACGCAGCAGCAGATTGATCGGCTGCACAAGCTGCAGGCGGCACTGGGGCAAGCCGCCATGGTCTCCAGCACCATGACGAGCGAGGAGGCCGCGGCTCGAATCTCCGAGCTGGTACGCCAATTCAATACGCAGTCGCGACAGGCAGGCCGCGCCCAAGCGCGCTGATAGGCGGCTCGATCAAAACAAGCGGCTCGCCGGCTCTGGCCGGCGAGCCGCTTTATGATTTCCGCTTGCGTGACCTCCCGCCGCGGTGCCAGTCTGGTACGTTCCTGGTATCCTGTGAGAGGGATTTACGGGCCAAGACGCCCCAGTCTGGCGGAGAACTCCAGTGGCGAAACGGCGTAAACGCGATTCTAAGTCCGATGAAGTGTTATTGATCGAGCCGCAACCCGATCGTGAGTTGCAGCGCGAATGGACTGGACTGCTCGTACCTTACATTTATTGTGCAGGCTGTAAACATGTCTATTCACCGGACGAACTCAACCGGTTCGACCGCGATGAACCTCTTCCCCTACCCGCCCTCGACGATGAAGGGAAACCCGAGGGTGCCCTCGATCTGAAGATTGGCTGCCGGCGCTGCAAGAAGTCGCGGTTGGTCCGCGTCTTGGTGGACTTTGGCAGCGTGGAGCCCTACCGGGTGGGAGGGAAGCGCGTGGAAGGCTCGGGTCAGGAGGTCTTCCTCTGTATCTGCCCGCTGTGTGGCGGCGCCTGCCAGGTACAACGGACTCGCGGGCTGCGGATGGGTGAGAATTGGTACTGTGGTACCTGCACCCTCAGCCTTCAACGCCGCTGGATGTGATCGCGTCTCCTTGCCCGCGCGCCCGCGAGAAAATACACTGCTCACAGAGTCTTGATTGGGTCAACTGGGTCTTCCCGGCCACCGGGCCGCGCCCGAGGTTAGTCGCTCGAAAAAGGAGCCGCCGCCGTGGCCTATAGCGTGGAGAACTGGCAATCAGTCCTCGAGATCGATCTTGCCGTGGTGCAGAGTTTTGGCGCCTTCTCGCCGGGTGGCCGCTTTCTTGCCGCCGCCGACACCAACACCATTGAGGTGCGGGAGTCGCGCCGCGGCGGTATCGTGGCTACGGTCGAAATGATCGCGGTCACCTCGTTGGCGGTAAGCGCGGACGGCACCCTGCTGGTCGCGGCCGACGATGAGGGAAGCATCAATGCCTGGAGCCTCACTCCCAACGCCGTCCTCTGGAGTGACAAGCTCGTCTTGCCGCCTCCCTCCTATGCCGAGATCGTCTACGACGTGCAATTCGCCGGAGACGGGGGTTTGGCGGTGGCCAGCAAGCCGGCGGGAGTCAACAACACCCTGGTCGGAATCTGGCCTCTGAACGCGGGGACGCGGACCCGACCGAGCCCACTCTGGCAAAGCATTATGCTCAATAGTGACTATCATAGCTTCAGTCCCAGCTCCGATGGTTCCCACATTCTCCTGGTTACCGATGAAGGTTATTGGCTCCTGCAACCGAACAACGAGCGGTCGTTCATTGATGGTTTCTTCGATAGCGGGGAGAACGCGGTGGTCGCCTTTTCGCCCAATGGACGCCTGGCGGCGGCTATCGAGCCGGAAGGCGGCTGGATTTATAAGGTCGGTGACCATGAGGTCGTCGAGATCGCCGAAATTGGCATGCTCGATGAACCAACCGACGTGTCGTGGTCGCCCGATGGCGAGGCGCTGCTGATCACCACCGAGGATGGTCTCTCGCTCTGTACGCGGACGGGTGACGAGCACGAGTTTACCTATCAGGGCGTGCTGACCGATTTCCCCGGCTTCGAGGCCGCCGCTTTCCTCGATGCCACTACCATTGCCGCGAAGCGGGCCGATACCCTGACCGTCTATGCGATGGATGGCGGCGGACGCCCCTAAGCGGACCCGCCGCGCGAACCAGCGCGGACTATCATGAATGAAGAGGAAGGACGACCAGTTGATGGGCACCGAGGCGACCTATGATGTGGTGGTGGTGGGCAGTGGCCCAGGGGGGTATGTGGCGGCGATCCGCGCGTCCCAGCTTGGCCTGCGGGCCGCGATCGTGGAGCGCGAGTCGTTAGGAGGGATCTGCCTCAACTGGGGCTGCATCCCCAGCAAGGCCCTGCTGCGGAACGCCGAGATCGTCTCGCTGTTCAACCACGCCGCCGACTTCGGTATCGCGGTCAGCGAGGTCACGCCGAATTATGGAGCGGCCGTGGATCGGGCCCTCGGGATCGTCGACAAGCAGGTCAAGGGCGTGGGCTTCCTGATGCGGAAGAACAAGATCGATGTTCATATGGGTGAGGGACGGCTGGCCGGCGCCGGTCAGGTGGTGGTTAAGGACGCTCAGGGAGGGGAAACTACCCTCTCGGCCAAGAATGTGATCGTCGCTACCGGCTCCAGGGTCCGCCTGATTCCCGGCGTAACCATCGACGGCAAGGTGGTGGTGAGCAGCCGGGAAGTCTGGGACTTGAAGGATCTGCCGAAACGGGTGGTGATCCTGGGCGCGGGACCAATTGGAGTGGAATTCGCCACCGTTCTCTCCGCCTATGGCTGCGAGGTCACCATCGTGGAAATGCTGCCGCGCATCCTCCCGCTTGAGGATAAGGACAGCTCCCAAACGCTCAGCCGGGCCTTCACCAAACGGGGCATCACTCTCCTCACCGGCACCAAGGTGGAGAAGGTCGAGGTCAAGGACGGAGTGGCCCAGGTATCGGTCGGACCCGCCGGCGAGGGCGGCGGCGAGGCGAGGGTGCTCGAAGCGGATCGGGTGCTCTCCGCGATTGGCTTCGTCCCCAACAGCGAGAACCTGGGACTGGAGGCGCTCGGGGTGAAGATCGGGCGAGGCTTCATTCAGGTGAACGATCGGATGGAAACCGGCGTGCCGGGCATCTACGCGATCGGTGATGTGACGGGCAAGCTGATGCTGGCTCACGTGGCCTCGGCCATGGGCGAGGTAGCGGCCGAGGTGATCGCCGGCCACCCTACGATCAAGCTCGACATGCAATCGATGCCCCGTTGTACCTACAGCGCGCCGCAAGTAGCCTCGATGGGTCTGACCGAGGAGCAAGCGCGTGCCCAGGGTGAGGTGAAGGTTGGCGCCTTCCCCTTCCGCCCCAATGGCAAGGCTCAGGGACTGGGCGAGTTGGAAGGGCAGATCAAAATCATCGCCGACGCCCATTCGGGTGAGATTCTCGGGGCGCATCTGGTCGGGGCCGACGTCACCGAGTTGATCGGCGAGTTCAGTCTGGCCCGCTTCCTGGAGGCGACGCCGGAAGAGCTGGCTCGCTCCGTCCATCCTCACCCTACCCTCTCGGAGGTGATCGCCGAGGCGGCGATGGGCGTCGAGGGCTCGCCTATTCACATGTAGCTGCCTCGCATCGAGGTGGAGGGCGCTATGACGGAGTCGATTCCGGTGGGCCTCGTCCGGGCTCAGCGATTCATTGCCGTTCACCTCATCACACAGGCGGAAACACCGGCGCGTACGGTGGCCGAAGAGCCCATTCTGGCCGTGCGCGCGGAGGTCGAGAGCGCCTTTCGAGCTGCCAATCTGGCCGGTACGCAGGCCAGCGAGCTGAGTAGGGCCCTGGCCTATCTGGCGTACAACACGACAAGGTGCCCTTCATCGCGAGTGGGACTGGACCGATTCGCTGATTGGACGTTTCACCTCCACAAACGTTCGAGGCGCGGCTTAAATCCGATCCCGCCGACTCTGCTGCCGAAAGCACTTGACCTCTGGAAACAGGGCGTGGCGATTGGCGTCCTCTCGCTGACCGATGAAAGCGTGGATTTCCGCCGAACTGAAACACGCCTCTTCTTTTGCGCGCTGTTCATCCTGGCCCAGCCGCTTGATCCGGCGCATCTACGATGGCTGTCCCAACCAGAGTTCGCGGCCGCCTGGAGGGCCGGCGCCGTGCTGGACCCGGAACTGCCTGGCCGGCTTGCGGCAATCCTCCGGGGCTCGCGGCATCAACGGGAGCCCATCTGGACCGCGCGTGTCCTCAGCTATATCGGCGGCACTCAGGTCGCGCAACTCTTTTGGACGATGCTTGGTGGCGACCCTGGAACCATTTCCGATACGCCAGAATACCCGAGCCAGAATGAGCAAGACGAAGCGGCCGTGATTCTCACGCGGGTCCGCGCCTTGTTTCACCATTGCCTGCTTCGCGCCTTACGGCGCGGTGATGGCCAGGCGCGGGAATATTGCGGCCACCTAATCCACCACCTCCGCCTCGACAAAGAGATCTTTGGCCCGGAATGGAACACATTCCTACCACCGGAGCTTGTTCCTCTTCTCCAGGACGAGCAACCGGAAGTACGGATAGAGGTGGGCGCAATACTTTTGGTCCTGAACCAGCATCTGCAGCCTATGGTAGGGTTGTCGATGTTGGAGATCTTGAATCACGCCAACCCAAATGTTCGCTGGGAAGCCGCCATGGTGATGGCGAGGGCGGGTGGTCGGCGCGCGGTCGAACCGCTCCTGGAAGCGGTCAAGGCCGGAAACCACGGGCAGCGGCATGCCGCGATGCGATGCCTTGGCGATCTCGGTGATCCTCGCGCCGTTCCCGCCTTGATCGATGTGTTGCGCGATCCGTCCGATAGCCTGAGAGCGGGAGCTATTTACCCTCTGGCGCTTCTCCGAGACCGCCGTGCCGTGCCGGCCCTGATTCGCTATGCCGAGGAAACGTTGGCTTGGGAATCCACGGGCTCGCTGGCGATCGATGCCCTGGGTTGGATCGGGGACGACCGAGCTGTTGATGTGTGTCTTCGAGCGCTGTCGCATAAGTCCGGCTGGGTGCGAGGTTATGCGGCCGAGGCGCTTGGCCGGCTGGGTAGTAAACGTGCCGTCCCCGCGCTCATCCAGGCTCTGCGCGCGGAGCAGGGGCCGCATACACGAGGAAATGCCGCCAGCGCACTGGGAGCATTGGGGGATCCAATCGCCGTGGAGGTGCTGATCGAAGTGCTGAATGGCAATACCTGGGCAGGTCGACGTGAAGCGGCGTGCTCGCTTGGCTTGCTTGGCGGGCCGCGGGCGGTGGAAGCCTTGGTTTCCGCCCTCGAAAGCTCGTCGAACGAGGATTCTACCTCCGCTGCCTGGAGTCTGGCGCGATCGGGAGCCATGGAAGCCCGCGGTCCCCTCCTTCGAGCGATTGAGTCAGCAATTAGGGAAGAGAAGCGAACCGTGTATTCGCTTATGATGGACCTAGCTAAACTGGACCGCGAGATGGCGATACCTTATCTCCTGCAAGTGCTTAACGACCCGAGTGGCCGCGGACACGCATCGGCCATTGAGGCTCTGGGCCGCCTGGGCGATCCGAGGGCGATCCCGGCATTGCGGTATTATGAACCACCTACCGGCATCAACACGGAATGGCTCCAAAAGTCGATGCGAGAC
>DATLQX010000326.1:0-19511 GCA_035534995.1 Chloroflexota bacterium
CTATGTGAACGCGCCCTACCTTGATATTGCCAGGCTGCCCGCGCTCGTCGCGCATATAAACGCCGCCGGCCTGGTTCAAGGAGTGTATCAGCTGAAACCAGTCCTCTCCCTGCCGTCCAGTCTGGGCAATTACAGCGTCACCCCGAGCACGGTGAAGGTGACGATCACGAAGTGACGCTGGCCAACAGCCCTTCCAGATCCAGATGCAAGAGCTCGGTCAGGTTCTCCACCACCAGAGTCGGCTTGGTGGCGCTCGTTGCCAGGTCGGCGCGGGTGGAGATGCCGGTAAGGACCAGCACGGAGGCCAGGTTCAGGGCGACCGCGCCCGGTATGTCGGTTTCCAGATTATCGCCCACCACGATCACCCGCCGGGGGCCGATATCGTGCGCGCGCAGCAGCGTTTGGTAGAGTAGCGGCCCCGGTTTCCCGATCACGGTGGCCGTGGTCCGGCATGCCGTTTCAATGGCCGCGACGATTGAGCCGGCCCCCGGCCACAATCGCCCGTGGGCGCCGGGAAACTGGGGATCGCGATTGGTAGCGATCAGGGATGCACCCCCTAAAACCGCTGCCTGAGCCTGAGCCAGGCGCGGGTAGCTGATTTGCCGATCGAGGCTTGCCACCACGCAATCCGGCTGGTCCCCTAGATCTTCCTCATCGGACGCTCGGGTCACACGGATCCCCACCGCCTCCAGTTCGGCTGCCAGCGAGGGCGCGCCCACCACGAGCGCCGTGGCGGGCGGATGGGGTAGTTGGTGCAGATAGGCCGCCGTGGCCGAGGCGGAGGTCGCGATCTGATCAAGTTCGGCCGGCACCCCCACCGCCGCCAGACGCGCGATAAACTCCTGGCGCCCATGCGTGGCGTTGTTGGTGGCGAAGAGGATGGTATGGCCCGCCGCCCGCAAACCGGCAACCGCCTCGGCGGCTCCGGGCACTGGCTCGCGGTCGCGGTAGATCACGCCATCGAGATCGAAGAGAAAGGTTATCACGGGTTTCAGGATACAGGGAGCCGCGAGGATCGGGATAGAGCCCTTGTAGTACGTCGTTCCGCGTGCTAGAAATGGAGTACCGGCAGGAGAGGGAGGGTAGAGTATGGGCGACGAGCGGGAAGAGATTCGTAGCCGGCTGCCCATCGAGACGCTGGTCGGCGAACATGTCTCGCTCAAGCGGGCCGGGCGGAATCTCAGCGGCCTCTGCCCTTTCCATAAAGAGAAATCGCCTTCCTTCATCGTCTCTCCCGAACGCGGCAGCTTTCATTGTTTTGGCTGCGGAGCGGGCGGAGACGTGTTCCGCTTCTACATGCTGATCAACAAGGTGGAGTTTCCCGACGCCATCCGGGCTTTGGCGGCCCGTGTAGGGGTTGAGTTGGACCCGGAAGCCGGCCGGCGCAAGGCCGCCGAGGCGCGCTCCTTCGAGGTGCTGCAAGCGGTAAGTCTGTATTTTCAGCAGGCGCTGGCCTCGCAAGCAGGCGCGCAAGCGCGGGACTACCTCTCGGGCCGGGGCCTCACCCGTGACACTATCGAGCGTTTCGCCCTCGGCTTCATGCCGGATTGGGGCGAGGGGATCCGGCGCTTACTCCCCGAACGCGGAGTGAGCGAGCAGGAGTTGGTGGATGCCTCGGTGCTTCTCCCTTCGGATCAAGGACGGGAACCGTTCTGCCCCTTGCATGGGCGAATCATTTTTCCCATCCGCGATCAGCAGGGCCGGGTAACCGGCTTCGGTGGGCGAGTGCTGGGCGATGGGAAACCAAAATACCTCAACTCCCGGCAAAGCGCCATCTTCAACAAGAGCGCCGTCCTCTACACGATTGACCGGGCCGCCGAGCCGATCCGCGCCGCCGGTGAGGCGGTGATCGTGGAGGGGTACCTGGATGCCGTGCGAGCGCATCAGGAGGGGTTCACCAACGTGGTGGCTAGCCTGGGCACCGCGATCACCGTGCAGCAGCTTGGTGTCCTGGCCCGGTTGCGGACTCGCGAGGCGGCGCCCTTAAAAGTGGTCCTGGCCCTGGACGCCGACCCCGCCGGGGCCCGCGCCGCCGCCGAGGCCGGGGTGCGGGCCACGATCGAATTGCGTCCCGCTGGAGGCGGGACGCAGTCGCCGCTCGCCGCCCCGAGCCGCTCGCCCCTGAACCTGCATATCGCCACGCTGCCGGAGGGACGCGATCCGGACGAGGTGATCGCCGAGGATCCCGCCGCCTGGCGGGCGGCTATTGGCGGCGCCCCACCCGCCATGGACTATCTCTTCGATCTGGTGCAGGGCGCCCTGGATCCACGCCTCCCTACCTTCGCCCAGGATCTCCTGGCCCAACTCCTCCCCATCATCGGTCAGTTGCCGGGGGTGGGGGTACAGCAGCCGTATCTGGAGCGGCTGGCCACGATCACCCGCATCGATACCGCCGCGCTTCGGGGTGAACTGAGCCGCCTCCGGGGCGAGAAACGGCGCGGTGAGCGGCAGGTCGCGGCGGGCGAGGAAAGGATGGCCGCCCTTCGCCGGGTGACGCAGGCCCGCGATACGCGCACCCTGATCGAGGAAGAACTGCTGGCCCTCCTCCTCCGCCAGTCACCGCTCGACCCGGCCGCCCTGGACGCGGCGGCGGCCATCTCCCTCGGCGCCCACCACCGGCGGGCGCTGCTGACCGCCATCCTGGCCGCCCACGCGGGCGCTCGGCCCACCGGGGCCGCGATCAGCGAAACGCTGCCGGAACCGGATCGCGAGCAGGTGGAGGCATGGCTCGCGGCGCCCACTCCGCCGGCGGTCGAACCGGCCAAGCTCCCCCGCGCCTTGCAGGTCTATGCCGACCGCCTGGAGCGGCTGGCCCAGAGCGACCGGCTCAAAGAGCAAAGCGCCCTGCTCGACCAGGTCGATGGGTCCACCGCTCGTGAGTTGATGGCGCCTACCCAAGAACTGGTGACCTCCCGCAACGACCTGACCAAGCGCATGATCGAGGCGCAGAGCGAGTATCATCTGCGCTGAGCCTGTTCGGTTGGAAGGGGCGTACCTGGGAATAGTAATTCATGCGTAACGCACGCCATCGCCGCAAGGCGCCCCCGCCTGGGAGCACGAGACTTCCCCGGGAGCGCGAGCGTCCCATCTCTGTTGAATTTCGCGTTTAGGGCACTGTTGGCGCGCGCCGGTTGCCGCGGGTACCCTTCAGTAGCCAACCCACCATGTGTGCGTGCTAATCACGGTTGGCGTACTTCACTGCTGAAGGAGATGACAAGAATGGCGCAGCCACGCATTGCCCCCTACGGTGAGTGGGAATCACCGATCAGCGCCGCCATGACCGTCGCGGGCGCGGTGTCCCTCCATGCGGTTTCCGCCGATGGCCCCGATCTCTATTGGTCCGAGCTACGACCGGCCGATGGCGGCCGGGTCGTCATTGTGCGGCGAACCGCGACGGGGGAGCGGCAGGATCTCACGCCGGCTCCTTTCAATGCCCGGACGCGCGTGCATGAGTACGGCGGCGGCGCGCATCTCGTGCATGACGGGGTGGTCTATTTCTCGAACTTCGCCGATCAGCGGCTCTACCGCCAAGCGATCGGGGGGACGCCGGAAGCGATCAGCCGGATCGACGGCATGCGCTACGCGGACGCGGCGCCGGATCCTCGGCGGGGACGGCTGATCCTCATTCGCGAGGATCACACGGTGGAGGGCCGCGAGGCGGTGAACACCGTGGTCAGCATGGCCATGGAAGGCGATGATGAGCGGGTGCTCGTGAGCGGCAACGACTTCTACGGCAATCCAGTCCTGAGCCCTGACGGGAAGCGGCTGGCCTGGCTCACCTGGAACCATCCCAATATGCCCTGGGACGGCACCGAACTGTGGCTCGCCACCGTGGGCGACGATGGTTCGCTGACCGGATCTCGGCTGGTGGCGGGTGGGGCCGAGGAGTCGATCTTCCAGCCCCGGTGGTCGCCCGACGGGGAATTGTATTTCGTCTCCGACCGTACCGATTGGTGGAATCTCTATCGCCTGGAGGACAACCAGGCGGTCCCGGTCTGTCCGATGGAGGCCGAGTTTGGTCTGCCGCAATGGGTATTCGGCATGTCCACCTATGCCTTCGCCGGCCAAGGGCAAGCAGTGTGTTCCTATACCAGCCGAGGCAAGGAGTATCTGGTCTTGCTGGATCTGGCCACGGGCTCGCTCACCCCGTTGGCCACCACGTATGACGTCTTCGCGGATGTCCAGGCGACGGCCACCCACGCTCTCTGCATCGCCGCGTCGGCCACCGCGCCCGCGGCGATCATTCGGGTGGATCTGGCTTCCGGCGCGGTCGAGGTAGTGCGGGTCTCCCAGGAGATTCCCGTAGACGCTGGGTATCTCTCGGTCCCGGAGGCGGTGGAGTTCCCTACCGAGCATGGTCTGACCGCTCACGCCATTCTCTATCTTCCCACCAACCGCGATTTCCGGGCCCCCGAGGCTGAGCGGCCTCCCGTCCTGGTCCACTCGCACGGCGGTCCCACCGCGGCCACCAACGCCGCGTTCAGCCTTGACACCCAGTATTGGACCAGCCGCGGGTTCGCCGTACTTGACGTAAATTACGGCGGGAGCACCGGCTATGGCCGCCCCTACCGCCAACGGCTGAACGGGCAGTGGGGCGTGGTGGACGTGGATGACTGCGCGAACGCGCCGCTGTATCTGGCGCGCAAAGGCGTGGTGGATGGCGACCGCATGGTGATCGATGGGGGGAGCGCCGGCGGCTACACCACGCTGTGCGCCCTCACCTTCCGCAATTCCTTCAAGGCCGGGGCCAGTTATTTCGGAGTAAGCGACGCTGAGGCCCTGGCCAAGGATACGCATAAATTCGAATCACGCTACCTCGACCGGATGATCGGTCCCTATCCCGAGCAGCGCGACCTCTACTATCAGCGATCCCCCATTCACTTCGCCGATCGCATCTCTTGCCCGCTGATCCTGTTCCAGGGCCTGGAGGACAAGGTCGTGCCGCCGGATCAGGCGGAAAGCATGTTCGAGGCCGTGCGGGCCAAGGGCATCCCGGTCGCCTACATCCCGTACGCGGGGGAGCAGCATGGCTTCCGCCGGGCCGAGAATATTATCCGTTCCCTGGAGGCTGAGTTTTACTTCTATGCCCGCGTGTTCGGCTTTACTCCCGCCGACCCGATCGAGCCGGTGACCATCGAGAACCTCTAACGGCCAGGGAACGTGCGATCCATGCGGGGAGGCGCCGACGGTTGTCTCCCCGCCGCCCGCCCCGCTACCCTGACCTTTGATGACGATCGGGTGAGGATCGCAATGACGCGACAAGGGAGAACAGGGATGGCATCCTTCGAAGTAGTGGTGATCGGCGGTGGGAATCTCGGCCTCTGGACCGCGCACCAGCTTGCCAAGCGTGGGGTACGGAACATCCTGGTTCTGGAGCGCTACTGGCTCGGATTCGGCGCCACGACCCGGTCCGCGGGGGTGGTGCGCCAGCAGGGCGGCTCGGAGACGGCGGTCAAGCTGGGCAAATGGGCCCGTGATCTCTACCTCGGGCTTGGCACCGAAATTGGCCTCGACAGCGGCTTTACCGAGACCGGGTACTACGTGCTGGCCGAGACGGCCGCCGAAAAGGCCGCCTTCCTCGAACTGGTGGAACTGCGCCGGAGCTGCGGGATCGAGAACGAATGGGTGGATGCCCAGGAGGGTCGGCGGCGCTTCCCGTACCTCAACTGGGACGGCTATCTTGGCGGCACCTACACCGAAAACGACGGCTACGTGCATCCCCCCATTGTGGCCCGCAACATCACCATGGGCGCCCTGGGCACCGGCGCGGTAACCGCGATCGAGATGTGCCCGGTAGAGCGATTGGAGGTGACCGGCGGCCACTACACGATTACCACGCCGCGAGGCGTCTTCGAGACGGAAAAGGTGGTGGACGCGGCGGGGCCGCGGGGCGCCAAACGGATCGGGGCCATGCTGGATATCGATGTGCCGGTGTTCGCCGCCCGGCACGAAATCGTCACCTTCCCCCAGACCTCCGGCGACCTGCCTCTCCGCTTCCCCATGTTCTTCGCCTTGAGCCAGGGGTACTACTTCCGCCCGGAAGAGCAAGGCGTGTTGCTCGGGCTGAGCAACCCGAACGAGCAACCCGACCCATCGGAGCGTTTCCAGATCGCCTTTGACTGGTCCTATTACGACACCGTGCGGCCCCACTGGGAGGCCACGCTGCCGGCGATCAAGGGCCAGCCCATCTGCCGATCCTGGGCCGGCTCCATCGACTTCACCCCGGATCATTTGCCGATCATCGACCAACCACGCCCCGGCTTCTATGCCCTGGCCGCCGGCGGTCATGGGATGATGTGGGGTCCGGCCCTCGGCATGAAGATGGCGGAATTGGTGGTTACCGGGACGGTCGGCGATTTGCCGCGCGACGAGATCCGGCTGGGTCGCTTCGCCGAGGGGATCGTGAGCCACGACAGGATCGCGCTGCCCTTCCCGACCTAGCAACCGCGCTGAGCTGGTTCCACCATGGTGGAACCAGCCAGTGTCAGCAGATGATCCTCCGCATCATACGACTTCACCCAGACCACGGATTGATTCGGTCGAGTGACCTGCCGCGGTGAGCCGATCCCTGATGTCGCGGGTCAGGTCGGGTACGTAGCAGACGATCAGGCTGGATGTTCCGCCGGTGCTGGGAGTCAGCCGTAGCTCGCCCAGCGTCGCCGGGAGGAGGCACGATTCGCCGCGGACCAGAGTCTCCGAGCCGCCGGCGTAAGCAAGGGTAAGGGGATCGCCGACGTTGCTCACGGTCAAGCAGCGCCGGCCATCCAGTCGTTCAAGATGCGGCTCATGGAGCGTCCATCGTTCGAGCGCGAAATAGGGGCCGGCGCAGCCAAGGAGATAGCGGTTGGCTCCGTGGGCGGGCAGGGCAAGGCCCGCCTGGGGACGCGGCAGATACTCGGTTCGCAACTCATCCAGGGCGGCGTTGATCCGGGCGTCCCACTCCGGCTCGGGGTAGCGATGGCCATAGAGGTCATCGGGCATCACCGATTGGACCAGATCCGAGGTCTGTTGGATTTCAAAGATCAAGGTGTCGGGTCCAAAGGAGTGGATGACCCCGCCGGGCACATACACGGTGTCACCCGCCTGAATGGGATAACGGTACATCACGGAGTCGTAGTCCTCGGCCTTGTAGGCGGCGAATAGCTCGGCCCGCGTGAGCCCCGGCTTCACGCCGGCCAGGATGGTGGCGCCGGGAGCGGCCCAGAGGATGTGCCAGGCTTCGGACTTCCCATTGGGCGCGCCGTGCACGCGGCGCGCGGTCTCATCGTCGGCATGCAAGTGGACGGGCAGCATGTGCGAGGCATCAAGGAACTTCGCCAGGAGCGGGAAGTGCGGGCCTTGCCAACCCCGGCCTACCAATTCATCCGGGTACTGCTCCACGAGTTGGTGCAAGGTTTGGCCGGCCAGGGCGCCATTCCGCACCGTGCCGGTGGTTTCCCGATAGTCGCTGATCTCCCAGGTTTCGGCCGCCACGCCGGCGGGGAGATCGGCCTTCCCCAACCGTTCCGGAATGAGGCGCTCGCCGAAGGCATAGGAGCGAACGTGCGCGGTCAGCTTAAGCGGATACCAGTCCATCATGTCCTCACTCCTCGAACTCGCGCCTCGCGCGCCCCATACTTCAGATTGAAGGATACAGGCGGCGCCCGAAGGCGGGAATGGAGCGCGCCTCACGTTTGTGGAGGTAATGCCGACTGCCTTGCCTTCGACCGCGGGGATGACGAACAGCCATGCCCGATTAGCTTTCGGCGACCGGCTGTGGATGGGGGATGACCACGGGTGCATGTTGTGTCTTGATCGCGGCCCGGTGGATTTTCCCGGCTGTCGAGGATGGTTGGATTGCCGCCAAACCGCCCTCGAACCAACTATCGAGTTGGCGCCGCGCAATGTTGACGTGCAGTACTTCGTCAGCCCAGTCAAAATCCTGGAACGTGGTCATTAAAGGATGCTGTGCCAGGTCTCGGGCAAACTCCCATTCCTGCCGCTTCCCTGGGGGATACTTCATGTTTTTACCCTCGACCTCCAGGCCCAGCACGGTGTATTGCTCGAGTGGTGATGCTTCCATGGCAAATACGCCTTCGTAGTCGCGCATTGGTATGGCGGCGCGGTCACCGTAGGTATACTCGATCGCGGCCTCGCCAAAGAGTGAATGACGCGTTTCATCCCAGCAATGGCGGGCAATATCCAGGTAAAAGTTCCAGGGCATGTTTGACGTTTCGCAGAGCACGATAACCAGGCCTTCGGCCACGTTGAGTTCCGACATCCGAAGGCCCATCATATAGTCGAGATGCAGCGGTATGTCGTCGAGGGGTGGGGCCACATAGTCCCAGACAGTGGGTATCGATCCGTCGCGCATGAGCGTATGCGGTATCTGATAGGGCACAAGAGAGTCCCGGCGCGGGGGAGACATCGTGCGAGGCCCGGTACCATCGATCCCGCCGGCAGCGGTCAGATAAGCAGCTAACCGATCCTGCCAGACTTGGGCCGTGGTGCGATCCTCATCAGAGGGTTCGAGTGTGGTTAGGGCAATAGTAAGCAGCCGAAGCTGCTCATCCTCATCCATGAGGATACGACGAAGCAGGCGTACACTGGGGTAATCAGCGAGACCATTCGTTTCGCGCGCATAAGCGCGATAGCCTTCGCACAAGGCGGGTTTGAGCAACCGCACGATCACGGCCACGAATGGAAAGGTATCCGGGAGATGATCGGCCTCATCGAACAGGATTTCGAGTGCGGCGTCGGGTGCACTCTCCAATTTGCTTTTGTTGGTACGCAACTCGCGGACGCGCTCCCGCCAATCCTCGACGTGGTTCGCATCTTCAAACTGCAGCCGCGCCAGCAGAACCTTGATGTCGCGCTCGGGAATGGTCACGATACGTGATGCGAGCAAGGTCATCAGGCGCCGTTCGACGTAGGCAAAACGGCGGATTCGCTCTACTGCCTGGCTAACGGAGAGACCAGCTTGCTTGACACGTTCCAGTCCGGCATAGCGCACCGGCCCGGTTGCGTCACTCGTCGTATCCATGCTTGTTTTCCTTCCACTGCCCAATCTGCATCGACGCCTAGCGGCGCACCTGATGCTGGTAAGCGCCCACTGGCATCACGATCTCCGCATCGGAGAGCATATAGCCGAGTCGCCGGCGGCTCTCACCGTTCTAGAGCGGTGCTCTACCGTACTGCTGTTCGATTGTTTCATATGATGGGATCCGCTGGTACGCGCCAGGCCCGGTAACCGCATAGGAGGCCACATGACATCCGATGCGTGCACACTCCTCCGGCGTGTGTCCGCGGAGCAGAGCCGCGATATATCCCGCGGTGAAGCAATCACCGGCGCCCGTTGCATCTCTTGCCTGGACTGGAACCGCGGGGATCGCGGAAAGCCCCGCGGCCGTACGTATGAGGCAGCCGGCGCCGCCAAGGGTAAGAATGACCATCCCATGAGTGTATGTCTCCATCCTGGACAGGATCGATTCAGGCAGTCTCTCGCCAGTGAACGCGCGTCCCTCGTCGTAGCTCAGGATGAAATAGTCGGCCTCCGCGAGGGCAGGGAGGAGGAAAGGGAGACCTCGGCCCTGGTCATCCCAGCAGACGTTGAGGACAGTGGTTGCACCGTGCGCCCGCGCCCGCGCAAACAGCCGCCCGACGCTCTCGCCGGTGAATTGCGGTAGGACAAACATGCTTCCTACCGATACGATACGTGGGCCGACGAGCCAGGCATCAGGTACGGCGTCGAGGTCAAAGAGGGCGTTCGCGCCGTTAATGAAGAAGATACTGCGCTCACCATCCGGCGCAAGCGTTACCACTGAAGTGCCGGTCGCCGCGGTAGGATGGCACAGGAGTTTCAACATGCCGACGCCCAGCGTCGTCAACAAGGTTCTGAATTGTGCCCCCGTAAGGTCGGCGCCGCTGTAGCCGGCGAGATCAACCGCTACACCCAGACGTGCGAGCGCCGCCGCGGTGTTCCCTCCGTTACCACTCAGCGCACTCTCGATCTCCTCAATCATGCGTATGGTTCCCGGTTCAGGCAGGTCCGTGAGCGTACGGCACAGTATGTCGAATTGCAAGTTTCCGAAGCAAACTACGTCAGCCATCATTTCTTCCCAGAGGAACCACTCTCCCCTCGCGGGCTGATTGGTAAGCGGCCGCGGTGAATGCCGCTACCAGCACCCCGCATTCAGGCGCGGCCTGTAACGGCGCCTCGCCGTGGATAGCCCTGATAAAGTTGCCCACCCCCTCATCAGGGAGAGGCGGCATGTCCATGCGCGGTACCGGTCGTCCATTCACGGCAACCGTGCCGTCGCTAAAGCCGCGCAGACTAACCCGTGCATCCCGACACCAGACCTCCAGGGTGCTGTCATAGCCAGGCTCCGCTGTTTCCCCCACGATGGATAGGCTGCCAAGGCCGCCGGCGAAGCGGAAGGAGAGGCTGGCCAGCCTCTCTACCCGCAGATCCCGATTATCGGTCAACGCGGTTACCGCGGTAGGCCGCAGGCCGGTTGACCAGAGCATCGCGTCCACCAGATGACTCCCGGCGTCATTGAGCTCACCACCGCAGGCAAGATCGGGGTCGCCGCGCCATCCCTCGCCCACCCAATTCTGCCACAATAACGCCTGGACGTAGTGGACCGGGCCAAAGGCGCCCGCCGCCACATGGCGCTGGATCCAGCCCCAGGCCCCGTCGGCATGGCACTGGTAGCGGAGGCCGAGCAGGCGTCCGCGGGCTTGAGCAAGCTCGACCAACTGCCGCGCCTCGGCGGCCGAGGGGGCCAGCGGCTTCTCGCACAGGACATGGGCACCGTGCCGGAGCGCCGCCGTGATCGCCGCCACATGGAGACTGTGCGGGACCGAGACTACCACCGCGTCCGGCCTGGCCTCGGTCAGTAGCTCGTCCCAATCGTGATAGGCAGCAGCGGGAGCCAGGGCGCGCACCAACTCAAGGGCGTTCGGGCTTGGATCGCAGTAGCCCACGATCGCCGCATCCGGGCAGTTCATCGCGGCCGCGATATGTTGCCTGGCTATCCCGCCACAGCCGATGAAAGCGAGCTTGATCATCGGTATCTCTCTATCCCTTCAGGCCGGTCATCACGATTCCGCGGACAAAGTACCGTTGGAGGAAGAGGAAGAGGATGACCATTGGCAGGGTGGCGCAGACGGCACCGGCCATCAGCATGCCCCAGAAGCTCTGTCCCACGTATGCTCCGGTGCTATTGATGAACTGGAGCCCGAGGGCCAGCGGCATCTTGTCCGTCGAGTGAATATAGATCAGTGGAGTGACAAAATCATTCCAGGTGCTCATGAAGGAGAAGAGCGCCACCGTGATCAGGGCCGGACGCATGAGTGGGAGCTCGATGGAGAGGAAGATGCGGAGATACCCGGCGCCATCGACCTTGGCGGCATCCTCGATCTCGGTTGGGAGGGAGAGAAAGAACTGCCGCAGCAGGAAGATGTAGAAGGCCACGCCAAACCAGGCGGGCACCCACAACGGATACCAGGTGTCGACCCAGCCAAAGCTCCGGAAAATCAGATACAGCGGTACCAGGGTGACCTGGGTCGGCAGAAAAATGGTGGCCAGGGTGAGGGCAAATACCATGTTGCGGCCCGGCCAGTGAAGGCGCGAGAACGAGTAGGCCGCCATGGAGCAGGAGACGAGGGTGCCGGTGACATTCAGGGTCGTGATAATCAGGCTGTTGAGAAAGAATCGCCCCACCGGGAAATACTGAAAGAGTTGCGTATAGTTGTCGAAAGTTATCGGCCAGGGCAGGATTTGCGGAGGATACTGGAAGAGCGCTTGTGACGGCTTGAGCGACGACGACAGCATCCACAGCATGGGAAAGCCAAAGAGAATCCCGAAGGCGATCAGGATGAGGTGGCGTGGAACCTGGCGGGCCAGTCGAGCCAGGCGCCGAACCCGATCGCGCCGTCGGGCCTGGACGGCTCGCAGGCTTAGGGATTCGTCCGCGCGTTCCATCGTGCTCATTGACCTCATCCCTAGCTACTCGTAAAAGACCCAATAGCGAGCAACCCGGAATTGGATCAGCGTGATTGCCAGGATGACTAGAAACAGGAGCCATCCCATGGCCGACGCATAGCCCATCTTGAAGTACCCAAAGGCATTGTTAAAGAGGTCGTAGACATAGAACAGAGTGGAGTTCAGCGGCCCGCCCTGAGTCGCCACATATGCCTGGGTAAAGACCTGAAAGGCATTGATCACCCCAACCACCACCACGAAGAAGAGCGATGGGCTGAGCAGGGGAATGGTGATGTGACGGAACTGAGCGAGACGCGAGGCTCCATCCACCCGCGCCGCCTCATAGAAGGTGAGCGGGATATTCTTCAGGCCCGCCAGAAGGATGATCATGGTTGCCCCGGCACTGCCCCAGGTGATAATCAGGATGATGGACGGTTTCGCCCAAGCTGGATCGTTGAACCAGTTCGGCCCCAGGATATTCAGCTCGGACAGCAACATGTTGATCAGCCCATAGTTGCCGTTGAGCACCCACAGCCACAGGAGCGTGGATGCCACCACGGGAGCGACCGACGGCAGGTAAAACAGGGTCCGATACAGGGAAATCCCGCGGATATCCTGGTTGAGGAGAAGCGCCATGCCAAGGGCCATCAGGATGCCGATCGGCACCCCGATCACGGTGATGTACAGGGTGTTGCCAAACGCCTGGCCGGCCAGCGGATCGTGGACGAGATCCGTATAGTTGGAGAGCCCGACAAATCGCGCCGGATGCAGAATGTCGTAGGTGGTGAAGCTGTACCACAAGGACTGGACCAGCGGCAGGAGGATGAACGCGCATAGGCCAATCAGCCAGGGGCCGGCGAACAGGATGCCCGCGATCGCTTCTCGCTGCCGCATGCTCAGGGGTCGTCTGGCTCGTGCCGACGCCTGGATCATCTTTCTCCCTTCGCGTCGGGGTGATGATGACGAGCGCGTTACCCGCCACCATCACCATCACCCCGAGTCACCTTGTCCCGTCCGTGTCCCCAGCTGCGGGGGATTACTTGTAGAAGCTGTTGATCGCGGCCTGGATAGTTCCATTTTGCTGGGTCAGGGCCTGGAGCGGGGTCATCTTGTGGAGGAGCGCATTCTCTGACGCATTTTCCTCGGCGGTCCATAGTTCGCCGGAGACCACGTTGCGGTCACGGGCGTAGGTCTTGTAGTAGGTCTTCGGCGCGTTCATGAAGCTCCGCACCCCGGCCAGGACGTCCGGATAGGTCTTCAGGAGCGGCAGATTATACTGGCTAACCAGGCCAGGGTAGGCGAAGTAGAGGCCGCCAGGGAGGACCGGCGGTTGGTGGTGCTTCGCGCTATAGGCTTGCGAGGCCATGATAAACGTCTTCGCGGCGTCGCTGCCGGAGAGATAATCCAGGAATTGGGTGGCCGCGGATGCGTGTTGCGCGCCCTTGACCAATTGGAACGACCATCCGCCTGCCCAGGCTCCATAATTCTTGCCGGTTTGGTTGGGCACCGGAATAACCCCGAAGTGGAGTTTGGGTGCGTACTGGGCGATGCTCTGGAGATACCAATCGCCGCCATCGGTCATGGCCGCCGTACCCATGAAGAAGGGGTTTTGGGCCGCCGGCGTGGTAGCGGTGGGGATGAGGCGAGATACGGCGTCCCAGCCGCCCTGCGCGTCGACCTCGTCGACGAACTGCTGGAGAGCGCCCACGGCGACTGGATTATTCAGTTGCGCCGTCTTTCCATTGCTGGAAATGATATGCCCATTCTGGCCGTACAAGAGGCTGTCGAACTCGCCCGCCGTATCGCCGTAGGGCAAGTAGCCAAGCTGGGTGATCCGCGGTCCCGCCTTCTGGGTGAGCTTCTTGGCGTCCACGTTGAGATCGGCCCAGGTCTTTGGCGCTTGGAGGCCGGCGGCGGCGAAGATCGTTTTGTTGTAGTAGAGGGACCAGAAACCGACCGCTCCATAAAACACCGGGAACCCATACAGGCCGCCGTTAAAGCCGTGCAATTCACCCCAGGCGCCGGGGACGAGACGATCGACGGCCAGCATTGAGGAGTTTTTCGGCAAATAGGGATCGAGCGGTTCGATCACGTCCTTGGCGGCGAATTCGGCCGCGTCAAAGCGATCCACCTCGGCGACATCGGGCGCCTTGCCGCCGGCAATGGCGGTCAAGAGGGTCTGATACGAGCTTGGGTCCTGTTTAGGCGTATAGGCGGTCCAGTTGATGTGGACGCCAGGATTCATTTTCTCGTAGTTGGCCAGGACGGCCGCGTAGCCGGCGCCGTTGGAATCCGGGCTCATGGGGCTATCCCAGGTGCCGGTCCAGAGGGTAACCGTGACGGGCGCCGCGGCCCGCGCGGCGCCGAGGCCCGCGGAGGGGATTAACAGGCAGCCGGCGAGAGCAAGGGTACGAAGATGTCGGACGTAGATCACCGATGACACCTGACCTTTCAGTTCCGATAGACCACCTTGGCGATGCGCGGCCGACGGTGGCCGTCGTGCATGCGCGCCCGCTTTCGGGCAATGGAAGCGCTCCGTTGTCCTCTTTATCTGATGAGTGCCTTCTGAGGGCGCTGATTACAGGCCCCGTCAAGCCCGCGCACTCATAGTCCCGGTCGTTCTGGTACGACTTTACTCCTCTCCCGCTCTCGCGATCTTATCTGTCACCTATGGGTATGGCGGCCACTCCGTGGTGGAAGGACCGATGTGGCGCGCGTTCGTGGTGCCTCGCCATTGAGGCTAGCAAGACATTAGCATATACCTAGTCCATTGGTCAACCCAAAGAAGTATGGCTAGTCCAAGGGCCAAGAGCATGGGTGCGAGGAGCGCGGGCCCAGGGAGTTCGCACAGCCACATTCCATAAGGAACTCCGTTATGACCCAGGGTGCATTGACAGGCTCTCCCCGCAACCCGTAAGATATGGCTAGTCCAATTTTGGTTGATGAGCAAAGTTACCTAGACCAGCCTGGTTGCTTAAGGCGCGGCATCCTTAAGGACACGAGAAGTACACGAGCCCAGGCATGTAGGAGCAAACGGAGAGTGGTAGGAACGGCCCTTGGACCGCCAGAGCGACATAGGTGAGATGAGCCGGCAGGACCTCCCGGCCTATCAACGGATTATCGACCGGATCAGCGGAGTCATTGCCTCGGAGGGGATGGCGCCAGGGGCCGCGCTCCCCAGCGAACGCCAATTGTGTCTCGATTTCGGGGTGGCGCGGGCCACCGTGGCCCGCGCCATGCGCGAATTGGAGCGGGCCGGGATGATCGAGCGCCGGCGCGGCCAGGGAACCTTCGTGGCTGAAGGGCAGGGCTCAATTCTGCCGGCCTCAACCTTGGTCTGCATCGTGCCGCAGCTTCGAGGGCCGTTTATCACCGGGATCATCCAGGGGATCGAGAAGGCCACCCGCCAGGCCGGTCACTACCTTGTCCTGGCGAACTCAGCCTGCAGCGTGGAACTGGAGGCCGAGCATCTCGAACAGGCGCGGCGGCGCGCGCAGGGGGCGATCCTCTGGCCCATGGAGAGTCAGGCCAATATCCCGCTGATCGACGGCCTGCGAAAGTCGGGTTTCCCCCTGGTGCTGGTGGACCGGACCTTGCCCGGTCTGGTGGCCGATTCGGTGGTCGCCGACAATTACTCGGCTGGGTTTCTCCTTACTAACTCCCTTCTAGACCAAGGCCACGAGCGAATCGCCTTCGTCAACGGGGAGGAGACCGTGGTCAGTAGCGTGGCGGATCGGCTGCGCGGCTATCGAGACGCCCTCCGCGCCAGAGGTATTCCCTTTCATCCCCACTGGATGAGCACCGTCCCTTACGGTCCCAATACCCCCAAGGAACAGCGCTATGACTGCGTCGCGCGTCTCCTGGCCCACCAGCCGCGCCCAACCGCGTTCATCACCATGTATGCCGACATCCTGATCGCGTTAATGCATGACTTGCTGCATTTCGGCATTCGTATCCCTGATGACGTGGCCCTGGCTACCACTGATAACACGGACGGCGATGAATTGCTTCGCCTGGCCACGGCCTCGGTCGCCTTCGACTGCGCCGCCATGGGTACCCAGGCGGTCCGCCTCTTGCTCAATCGCCGACGGCTGGGCACGGCCCTGGCGGAGCGGCAAATGGTGATCCCGGTCGCGCTCCATATGGCCAGTCCGGTCAGCGTCCGTATAGCGGCCGACTACGGATTCGAGGGACAAGCGTAGACCACCAGGACGATCCCGCGATAAGCCACCCAGATGAGAGCCTCGTAACAAGGAAGGTTGTGTCATGAGCTTGGCAGCGAATATCGGTCATGCCGTGGAAGCCGGCGCGGACTGGCCGCGGATAGGGGCGTTCTCCTACGGATTTGAGCGCGATCAACTACAGCCGCTGATCACGGGATTTACGCGCCATGGGTTGAGCGCCGTGCAATTGGGCTCGGGCTTGCTCGATCAGGCCCTGGAAGACCCCGCCGCGCGGGCGGAGATCCGCGCGCTTCTGGAGGCGAACGGTATTCAGATCGCGGGGCTGGCGGGCTACCGCAACCTGATCGCCGCGGACCCCGATACGCGCCGAGCCAATCTCGACCATCTCAAGCGTTGTCTGGAGATCGCGCCGGAGCTGGGAACCTCCACCGTGGCCACCGAAACGGGGACGCGCCATGCCACGAATGACTGGCTGCCGGTCCCGGAGAACGCGAGCGAACCAGCCTGGTCATTATTCTACGCGGCTCTGGATGAGTTGCTGCCCGTCGCCGAGCGGAACGGGGTAAGCCTGTCTCTTGAGGGGTACGTCAACAACGTGGTTCGGAGTTTCGCGGACGTGGCCAGGGTGCTGGAGCGGTTCCCGACCCCGGCCCTACAGATCGTGCTCGATCCCTACAATTATCTTGCTCGCGATCTCGTGCCGGCCGCCGCCGATCACGCGGCGGATTTCCTGCGGCGCTTCGATCGGCATTTCACCCTGGCCCACCTGAAAGACGTGGGCGCGGAAGGGGCTGAGAACGACACGCCGGAGTTCGGCCTGGGGGTCTTCCCCCAGGAAGTCTTTCTGGCCTATCTTCAGACCCGGCGCTCCGACCTCCCGCTCATTTTCGAACATCTCCCCTTCGATCATATCCCCGCCGCCGTGGAACGGTTGCGGACGCTGATCATGGTCAAAGCCTGACCTGCTCTCGTGGTTAGTCGAGGATGCCGCCGTTCCTCACGGCGCTGGAGGAAGGTCCATGGATGAGCCGCAATCCGATGATTATGGCCTGAGCCGGGTTCCAACCGCGGCGCGGATCGTGGCCCCGGAACTGGACTATCGGCCGCGCGATCCGCTTCACTACCGTCCCCCCATCGGCCTGATCGGCTGCGGCGCCATCTCCGCCTATCACCTGGCGGCCTATCGGCGCGCCGGCTACAACGTGGTCGCGCTCTGCGATCTGATCGAATCCCGCGCCCGCGATCGGCAGGCGGAGTTCTATCCGGACGCGCGCGTCTACACCAACTATCGGGATCTGCTGCGGCGTGACGAGATTGAGGTGGTGGACATCGCGACCCACCCCGCCGACCGCGAGCCAATCCTGGAGGATGCGCTCCATGCCTCCAAGCATGTATTGAGCCACAAGCCATTCGTGCTGGACCTTCCGTTTGGCCGGCGCCTGGTCGATCTTGCGGATCGCCAGGGAGTGAAGCTCGCGGTCAACCAGAACGGGCGGTGGGCGCCCCATTTCGCCTATCTCCGCCAGCTTGCCCAGCAAGGCATCCTGGGCGACCTGACCAGCGCCGCGTTCACCGTGCATTGGGATCACACCTGGGTGATCGAGACGCCGTTCAACGACATTCCCGACCTGATCCTCTACGACTTCGCCATCCATTGGTTCGACGCGGTGACCTCCTTTTTCGGCGACCAGCGCCCGCTCCGCCTGTTCGCCTCCACCGCGCGAGCCGCCGGACAGCGGGCGCGGCCACCCCTGCTGGCCCAGGTAGCGATCGAGTACGAGACGGCGCAGGCTACCCTGGCCTTCGATGCCACGGTGGTGCATGGGCAGGAAGATCGCACCTTTCTGGCCGGAACCAAAGGCAGCGTAGTCAGCAGCGGCCCCAGCCTATCCGAGCAGCGGGTTATCCTCACTACCGTTGAGGGCACCAGCAGTCCGAAGCTGGAGGGAACCTGGTTCCGTGAAGGATTCCATGGCACCATGGGAGAATTGCTATGCGCGATCGAGGAAGATCGTGAGCCGCTTCACGGGGCTCGTGGTAACCTCCGTAGCCTGGAGTTGGCCTTCGCGGCGATCGCCAGTGCGCGTGAGGGAGTGCCGAAGGTGCCGGGCCAGGTGGATCGGCTGCCAACCTCGTAGATAAAATAGAGCCTCCGGCTGAGGCCGGATGGCAGGGACGCTACCGCCTGTGGCCGGGTGTGGTGCGCTATCGCCAGGCAGACGCTTGTTGAAAGCAAGGAAAGGGCGGCCAGGTAATGACATTCAAGATCGCCGGGATTAACTTCGATCATCAGCACATGGGCGATAACTTGCGCATGGCCCACGAGCACCCGCAAGTGGAAATCGTCGGGATTTGTGATGAGGATCCGGCGCGGATGGAGGCGGCGGCGCGCGCCTTCGCCATCCCGCCCGAGCGCGTCTTCACCGATTACCGACAATGCCTGGAGCGGACCCAACCGGACCTGGTACTGCTCTGCCCAGCCACCGCCGAGCATGCGTCATGGGTCGAGCGCGTCGCCCCCTACGGCGTCCATATCCTGGTGGAGAAACCGTTCGCCGCCTCCTTGGCCGAGGCGGATCGGATGATCGCGGCCATGGCGCCGACCGGGAAGCTGATGGCGATCAACTGGCCCCTGGCCTGGTATCCCCCGCACGTCACCAGCAAACGCTTGATCGACGAGGGCGTGATCGGCGAGGTGAACGAAGTCCATTACTACGACGGCAACCGCGGGCCGCTCCGGCACGCCGCCGATAAAATCGAAACAGCCCCGACCCTGGCGGAAAAGGCGGCAAGCTGGTTCTATAATCCAGACAAGGGAGGCGGCTCGCTGCTCGACTATCTGGGCTATGGGGTGACCCTCGGCACCTGGTTCCACGGCGGTCAGACGCCCCTGGAGATCACCACCGTGACCGATATCCCCACCGGTCTTGCGGTGGACGAGCACAGCATTACCATCGCCCGCTACCAGCGCGGCCTCTCCAAATTCGAGACCCGGTGGGGCACCTTCACCGATCCCTGGACCTGGCAGCCGCAACCCAAATGCGGCTTCGTCATCGTGGGCAGCGAGGGCACGATCAGCTCCTACGACTACGAGCCGGCAGTGCGCGTGCAGACCCGCGCCCACCCCGAGGGCCAGGTACTGCCGGTGGACGAGTTGCCGCCGCCCTGTCAAAACCCAATCCAATACCTCGTGCACTGCATCGAGCGCGGCGAGCCGATCCGCGGCCCCCTCTCGGTCGAGACCTCACGGGTGGGGCAACGGATCGTGGACAGCGCGCTTCAGAGCGCCCGCGAAAGGCGCATGGTGTCGCTTTTATAGATGAGTTGCCCCATGTCTTTGGCGCAAGTCTGAGCAGATACGT
>DATLQX010000327.1:0-12301 GCA_035534995.1 Chloroflexota bacterium
GCTGCCATCGTTCGGGCCGGTGGAGTAGGCGGTCACCTCGAATCGCGCCCGATCATGGAGAGCGAAGAGATGGCCCAGAACGTGGGCAATGGGGTGGCGCCGATAGTCCGACGACAGGTAGCCAACCGTGAGCCGCCGGCCCGGTACACGAGCCGGCGCGGGCGGCAGTCCACCATGCAGGGCGGTCACGGGCGCGGCGATCCGTGCCCCCAGCCGCTCTACGAGGCGCCGCTGGTCGGCTGGGGGGAAAGGCAGGGTAAAGGCATCGAACGGGTCCGCGTCCACGCTGTCAGCCGTATCAAGGCAGGCAAGCAGCGCCTGGCGGTAGGTGGCGGCAGCGAGATCAATGCCCTCCCACGCGCAATGCAGGCGGCCGACGCGGAAGATGCCCTCCAGGGCGGGGAGATAGGTGGGATCGTACTCGATCGCGGCGGTGTATGCGGCAAGCGCCTCGCCGGCCTGTCCCTGGTCCATAAAAACCCGACCGAGGTTCGTGTGGTACTCCGGTCGATCCGGCGCGGCCATGATGGCCTGCCTATACGCCGCGGCCGCTTCGGGGTAGCGCCTCATGGCCCGGCGAGCGTTCCCCCAACTATTATAGGCGTGCGCGAAACCAGGCCGCAGGTGGACAGCCTGGCTCAGCGCGGCACCCGCCTCCTCGTTGTGCATGAGCGCGTTATACGCATCGCCCAACGTACAGAAGACCTCGGCCAATAGGGGGTTGAGGCGCGAAGCCTCCAGGCACGAGGCTATGGTGTCTCGGTAGCGGCCCAGCGCGTACAAGGAAAAGCCCAGATTGGCGTGTATCAGCGCATTCCGTGGAGCAAGGTTGCGCGCCTGCTGGAAGTGTGGGATTGCCTCCGTGTGACGGCCTACCGCGGCAAGCGTATTAGCCAGGTTGTTCCGCGCCTCGACGAACGCCGGCCGCAGGCGGAGCGCCTCGTGAAAAGCCGTCAAGGCATCATCGAATGCCCTCAGCCCCAGGAGAGCGTTCCCAAAGGTGTTTAAGTACTCCGGCGTGGGGCCGCCGTACTCCATGGCTTCGCTAGCCAGAGCCGCGGCGGCCGAGTACTCCCGCTGATCGCACGCGATTACCGCCAACAGATGCAGCGCCTGGTCCATCCGTGGATGTCGATCCAGTATTTGGCTACAGGCCGCGCTGGCGCCGTCCAGATCGCCCCGTTGATACCGAGCCAGCGCGGCGCCGAGCAGGGCGTCTGGCTCGACCGGGGCCGGAGAGATGGCGTTTGCCAAACAGCAAAGCTTGTATTTCTTGCCACTGCCGCACTGGCAGGGAGCGTTTCGGGCCGGCATGCTCATGAAGTGCTCCCTCTTTCGTGACTCATAGCCGGTACGCCCAGGTGGCATGCGGCTGCCTCCCGGACATGTCTGGCCCAAAGTTCCTCGTACGCGGTCTCCAGGTTCCGGACAAAACGGGGTGTATCGAACAGCGGATAGGTGAGGCGATTGGCCGCGAGCCGGGCCTTGAGAGCGGCCATCTCGTCTGGATGGGTCGCCAGGCGAACCGCCGTTTCCTCGTAGGCCGCTAGATCGGTCATGATCAACTCGGGCAGGCCGATCGCGGTCAGGATGCTGGCCCCGGCTCGGCTAGGGAAGCTGTCTCCCAGGACACTTAGCACTGGGACGCCGGCCCAGAGGGCATCGCTGGCCGTGGTCATGGCGTTGACCTCTGGGGTATCGAGCATCAGGTCGGCGTGTTGGAGACGGGCCAGATGCCGGTCTTTTGGCAGCGAGGGGCCGAGGATCAGCCGCTCCTGTGGGCAGCCCAGCCGGTTCGCCTCGGCGCGTAAATTCTGGCCCACTCGTTCCTTCCCGCCGTAGAGCCACAGAACACTGCCCGGCGCTCGATCGAGTATGCGAAGCCAGATCGCGAAAATCTCCGGCGTGATCTTGTAGGAGGCATTGAAACAACAGAAGACAAAACCGTCGGCAGGCAAGCCATGAGCGGTTCGCGGCCGTTTTTGCCCGATCGGCTGGCGGTCGTTGAGCTGATAGGCATGGGGGAGGCGATAGACGCGCTCGGAGTAGTAGCGTTCGTGCTCGGGCGGGCAAATCACCGAGTCAAGGAGAATGTAGTCCACCAGTTCTTTCCCCACTGTCCCTGGGTAGCCCAGGAAATGCACCTGAACTGGGGCGGGACGCAAGGCCAGGGTAGCCAGGTTGCCGCCTGTCGTATGGCCATGGAGATCGACCAGGATATCCACCCCATCCATGCGGATCCGCGAGGCTGCTGGGATCGGCGGCCAGGACGCCAGGTCCACGAACCGCTCGGCCTCCTGCTCGAAGCGGCGGCGATAGTCGCTGCCGTCGTTGGGACCGGTGGAATAAGCGATGGCCTCGCAGCGGGTTCGGTCGTGGAGTGCGAAGAGATGGCCCAGTAAGTGGGCGGTGGCATGCGCGCGGTAGTCCGAGGATAGGTAGCCGATCCGGAGTCGCCGGCCGGGAGTCCTTCGCGGCGGCGGCAACCCGGCTCGCGAGCCCGCCAGGGATGCGGCAATGCCCTCACTGACCCTTACAGCCAGGGCGCGCTGTTCCATGGGCGGCAGCGGCAGCCAGAGGGCATTGAAGGGACTGCTCTGGGTCGGGCCGCCGTCACTCACCTCCCGCGTGATGGCGTTACGATAGAGGGCGCTCGCCTCCTCTAGCCGTTCCCAGGCGCACAGGGTCCGCGAGACCTGGAAAAGCGCCTCCGCTCCGGGGCCATAACCTGGATCGGCTTCCACGGCGCCCGCGGCTTCGACGAGGGCATCAGCGAAACGTTCGAGGGCCAGGTAGACGCGAGCCAGGTTGGCCCGCGGCTCCGGACGCCTGGGCTCGAGATCGCGGGCTCGCTCGTAGTTGACGGCGGCCTCTCCGTACCGCCCCTGCATTTGGTAGAGGTAGCCCAGGTTATGGTGGGCAGGTGCGAACGAGGGTTGGATGGTGATTGCTGCCTGGTAAGCCCCCATTGCTTCCTCGAAGCGAGCCAAGATCTGGTAGGCATTGCCCAGTCCATACTGATAGTCAGCGCGTCGTGGATTACGGCTGATAGCCTCCTGGTAGGCGTCGATCGCCGCCTCAGCCCGGTCCAGGGCCAGATACGCCGCGCCCAGGCTCCCATGTGCATGGGTGTGCCGAGGTTGCACGGCCAGCACCTGGAGGAAGCAGGAGATCGCTTCGTCATACCGGGTGAGCGCGGCCAGGGCGTTGCCCCAGTTATATCTGGCCTCCACGAATCGAGGATCCAGTCGCAGCGCCTCCTCGTAGCAGGAGATCGCCCGCGCCGGCCGGCCCAGGCTTTGGTGTACATTGCCGAGGCTGTTGCGCGCCTGGGCGAAAGCGGGACGGAGGCATATCGCCTCCTCCAGACTGGCCTGGGCCGCGCCAAACCTACCGAGTGCCTGCAAGGCGCTGCCGAGATTGTTGTGAAACTCGGCCGCCATGGGCAAGTGGGCGATGGCTTGCTCGAACCATGTTGTCGCCTGGGCGAAATCACCTCGGGCGTGCGCCGCCATGCCCCGCAGGTTGAGAGCCTGAGGAAACAGCGGATCGTCCGCGGGGATCAGGGCGCAAGCGGCCTCGACAGTCGCCGGATCGCCGGCCCCAAAGGCGGCCAATGCCGTCCGGTAGGCCACGCGCGAGTCGGGACTCGCGGGTACGGCGTGCTCGGGCATCGCGGACTGGGCGACCCCCGCGTGAGCCGCCGCCAGGCAGCAGAGCTTATACTTCTTGCCGCTGCCGCATGGGCAGGGAGCATTCCGAGCCGGTGTGGTCATGCGAGCACGCGATCCCACATCATACGAGGGACAGGACTCGTTCCGCCCCTGCCTCAACCTGATGCCGCGCCCAGAGTTTCTCGTAGGCGGCTTCAAGATTACGCACAAAGCGCGCGGTATCGAAGAGAGGATAGCTCAGGCGATTGGCGGCCAGCCTGGCCTTGAGCGCGGCCAACTCCGCCGGTTGGGTGGCCAGGCGGACGGCCGTGGCCTCATAGGCCGCCAGATCGGGCATGATCAGCTCGGGCAAGCCGATGGCGGTCAAGAGGCTGGCCCCCGCGCGATCGGGGAAGCTCTCGCCCAGAATACTGAGGACGGGAACCCCGGCCCACAGGGCATCACTGGCCGTGGTCATGGCGTTGACAATTGGGGTATCAAGCATCAGGTCGGCGTGCTGGAGTCGCGCCAGGTGTTGATCCTTGGGCATGGGCGGGCCAAAGATCAACCGTTCGCGTGGACAGCCCAGCCGTGATGCTTCCGCGCTCAGATTCCGGATCACGGCATCCTTGGCGCCATAAAGCCAGAGCACGCTCCCCGGCGTCCGTTCCAGGATGCGTGTCCATGCCTGAAAAATAGTGGGAGTGAGCTTGTAGGCGGCGTTAAAGCAGCAGAAGACGAAGCCTTCCTCCGGCAAGCCATACGCCGCGCGGGGCTGGTGCGAGGCCGGGGATTCATGCTCGTTCATATGGTAGGTGTCAGGCAGCCG
This sequence comes from Chloroflexota bacterium, assembly GCA_035534995.1. Taxonomy (GTDB): domain Bacteria; phylum Chloroflexota; class UBA5177; order JANWHV01; family JANWHV01; genus JANWHV01. The sequence continues at coordinate 4,483 of DATLQX010000327.1, forward strand.
GTACACCTTCTCCGAATAGTAGTGCTCATGTTCCGGTGGGCACACCACGGCGTCAACAAGGGAATAATCTACGAAGTCCTTGCCGACCGTACCGGGGTAGCCGAGAAAGTGGAGTTGGAGGCCGGCTGGATGGAGAGCGAGGGTAGGAAGGCTCGAGCCTACGGTGTGTCCGTGAAGATCCACCAGGATATCTACCCCATCCATGCGGATTTGCGTGGCCGCCCGCATGGGAGCCCAGCCCCGCATGTCCACGAAGCGCTCGGCCTCCGCCTCAAAGCGTTTCCGGTATCCGCTGCCGTCATCCACGCCCGTGGAATAGGCAAACACCTCGAAGCGGGAGCGATCGTGCCGGTTGAAGAGGTGACCCAACAGGTGCGCCGTGGCATGGCTGCGATAGTCGGCCGAGAGATAGCCGACCCGCAGGCGTTGCCGGGGGGCGCGCGGTGGTGCCGGCGGGAGTGAGGCGCGCATCGAGATTGAGGGGCCGGCAACGCCCTCGCTGATTCTTTCCACCAGCGCGCGTTGTTCCAGCGGCGAAAGCGGGATGGTAAACGCATTGAATGGGCTGCTGAACATTGGTCCAGTGCCCGCAAGCTGTTCTTGCACGATGGCAAGATAGTGATCCCGCGCGTCATCGAGTTGATCCCACGCGCACTGGAGCCTGGTTGTCTGGAAGTGGCCCTCGGCGGCGTTCAGATACCGGGGATTGCACTCCACGGCCCGCCGGTAGGACACGCGCGCGTCCTCGTCACGTTCGGTGAGAAGGTACATATTGGCCAGGTTGTTATGGATCTCCGCCTGGGCTGGATTGATCAGCAATGCCTGCTGATAGGCAATGGCGGCCTCCTCGGCCCGTCCCAACGAATTCAAGGCGTTGCCAAGGTTGTTGTGAGCGCGGCCAAGATCCGGTTGTAAGCGGATCGCTTCTCGAAAGGCGGCTACGGCCTCCTCGCTCAACGACAGGGCATACAGGGCGTCTCCCAGCGAGCAATAGTACTCAGCCACGTACGGGTTGTGGTGGAGCGCCGCCAAATAGGTGTCGGCCGCCTCTTGGTAGCGCCCCAGCGCAAGGTAGGCAACACCAAGACTGCCGAGCGCATCCAATGAGGCCGGCATGAGGGCGCATGCCTCTCGCAAACGCGGCACGGCTTCGTCGAAACGCTTGAGCGTCGAGAGGGCATTGCCGAGATTGAGTTGCGCCTCGAAGTAGGTTGGCCGCAGGAGGAGGGCCGTATGATAGTAGGGGATCGCCTCAATGGGCCGCCCTTCTTCCAGCAAGAGGTTCGCGAGATTGTTGTGCGCTTCGGCAAAGGACGGGCGGAGGCGGATAGCTTCGGCGAAGCTCGCGGACGCCTCCGGAAAGCGTCGCAGCGCCTGGAGCGCGTTGCCGCGATTGTTGTGAAACTCGGGCACCAGCGAATCCGCCGCGATGGCCTGACTGCAGAGGTCAAGGGCATCGGCGAAACGGCCATCACCGTGCGCGATCATGGCCCGCAGGTTCAGCGTGTGCCTGGCTTGCGGCACCCCGGCCGGAACGCGGAGGCACGCCGCCTCGGCTCCGGCCAGATCGCCTTTGCCGTAGGCCGCCACCGCCTCTTCATAGATCGCCTGAGCATTGGAGCCCAGCCGTGGGAATCTCTCGCGGCTCTCGCCTGGCATGCAGCAGAGCTTGTACTTCTTGCCGCTACCGCAGCGGCAGGGTGCGTTACGGGCGGGGACATTCATGGGTGAGGGCGTTCCTTCGCTTCACGCTGTTCTCGGACGCAGTGTAGTAACGAGAGCCCGATCCGCCCCAAGTAGCGATGATCACACGCCGAGGCGCGTCCTCATCCCCAAAGCCAGGCATCCCCCATTTGGGTTGATCCCTAGCCAATTTTGGCTACTTTGCTCCTGGATCCCTAAAGAATTCCCGCCGATAACCGAAGAACCTGGTAGACGCCAAGGAGGATGCCAAACCGACGCGGTGACGGCCGAACCGGACGGCACGGCGGACTCCAGAGGGTCACAAGGAAGAGCGCGGGGAGCTCGGATGCACCCCGCCATCGGAAAACAGGGAGAAAACGGCAATGTCTCTACGGGTGAACAACAACATCGACGCGATGGCAACCCTCAACGCGCTGACCTCGGCGAGCGCCAGCTACAGCCAGTCGATGAATCGCCTCTCTACCGGCAAGCGCATCAACAGCGCCGCCGACGATGCCGCCGGGTATGCGATTTCCAACAAGCTGCTGGCCCAGAGCAACGGCTTGATGCAGGCCCAATCCAACGCGCAGGACGGCATTTCCCTGGTTCAGACCGCGAACGGCGGTTTGCAGACCATTCAGAATCTGCTCCAGCGTTATCGCCAGTTGGCGGTGCAGTCCGCCAACGATACCAACACCACTTCCGACCGCCAGGCCCTGCAGGCCGAAGGCACGCAGATCACGACTGAAATCACCCAGATCGCCACGACCACCCAGTTCAATACCAAAAACCTGCTGGACGGCAGCCTGGGCACCTCCGGCCAACTCACCGGTACCAACACACTCGGCAGCACCACCACGATGTACAACGGCAACGTGTACGGCGACGGTAACTCGCCCGTGCTCAATACCGGTACCCTGGCGGCCAACGATATTACCGGCGCTCAAGTCACCTACACCTTCACCGTGGCTACGCTCGGAACGGTCGGTACGGTCGGAGGCGCCGCTACGGCCAGCAGCGGCACGGTAGCTCTCACCACCGCGATCAATTCGACCGGCAGTTTCTTTAAGGGCTACACCGGCACACTGTCTGGTACCGCTACCGCGCCGAACGGCGTGCCCTCCGGCAGCTATGGCCTGACGATCAGCGGCGCCACCGGGAGCGCGACCATCACCTTTGATACCAGTGCCACGTTCCAGAACGTGATCGATGACATCAACGGAGCCTCGGCCAAGACCGGCGTCTCCGCCACCTTCTCCTCCTCGACCGGCATTACGCTCACCAATAGCGTGGCGGGCTCGGCGCAGGTCGCCTCCGCTACCGGCCAGGCCGGGTTGCTCCGCGGCCTTGGCTTGATGGGCGCCGACAACGCCACCTACACCAGCCAGACCGCGCTTACCGCCGCCGAGCAGACGGTAGTCACCTCGTCCGGCGCCGGCACCGACGGCACGGCCAGCTTGCAGGCAGGCGGCACCGGCGGCTACACCCACACCCTCACCGCGAACGGCAACTCGTTTACCGACTCATCGACCGGCTTCAACTACAACCTGAATGCCGTAGCCGGGTTGAAGGCAGGGTCGGTGGATTTCAATGTGGTCAACAGCGGCAGCCTGACCCTGCAAGTGGGCGCCAACGCCAACCAGAGCCTGTCCGTTTCGGTGGGGAACATGCAGTCGTCCGCCCTGGGGATCTCGCAGGTTGATATCACCACCCAGTCCGGCGCCAGCGGGGCGATTACCACCATCGACGCGGCCATCCAGACCGTCTCAAACCAGGCGTCTAACCTGGGTGCCGTGCAGAACCGCTTGACCGCCGCCAGTGGGAACCTGGCGATTGGCCAGGAGAACATGACCTCCGCCTACAGCGCCATTACCAACGTCAACATGGCGCAGGAGTCCACGAACCTGGCCACGGCCCAGATCCTCCAGCAGTCCGCGACCTCGATGCTGGCCCAGGCGAACCAGTCCTCGCAACTCGTCCTCAAGCTGCTCGGCTAAACGTAGCTGATGTGAGCACAGAGGGGCGGCCTCCCAGGCGGGGCCGCCCCGCGGGCGGCCCCCAAAGCGGAAGTGTTTCCGTCGCGGGGGCTCTCGTGGTTACGCTCTAGACGAGTGGGGAAAGGAAACGTCCGATGTCCAGCCCGGTCTCCTCCACTGGTAGTGGGTCGAGCACAACGCCATCGAGTATTGACTACCTCGGATACCTGGGTAGTCTCTCCTCCAGCCCGTTCGATCCCAATGTGGTGATCAATGCCCTGCTTACCGTGCAGCAGCAGCCGATCAGCCAGATCCAGACCCAAATAAAGAATGTTCAGACCGATCAGAGTATCTATAATTCGATCGGCGCCGATGCGACGGCGCTCCAAAATGCTGCCTTCTCCCTTAGTTTGCAAAGCACCATCCAGGCGAACGCCGTCACCTCCAGTAACAGCTCGGCCGTCACCGCTACCGCCGGCCCCAACGTAGCCGCCGGCAGCTATACGATCGCGGTCAGTCACCTGGCGACCGCCACCGCCGCGACCTCCACGGCCCAGCTTGGCCAGGCGATAAATGGAACCACGCCCCTGAGTTCGCTCAACCTGAGCGCCCCAGTGACCGCCGGCGCCTTCAGTGTGGTGATTGACGGCAAGGTACAGCAAATCAATGTCGATCCCACCAAATCGCTCACCGATCCCAATGGGGTGCTGACCTTGCTGCAGCAGGCGCTCACCGCCGGACTGCAATCCAGCGACCCTGGGGCCAGCGCGGCGGTCTCGGTCAGCGGGAACAAGGTGCAAGTCCAGGTAAACAGCGGCACCGCCGCGCACACTATCTCATTTGGCGCCTCCGGCGATAGCTCGAACTTCCTCCAGGCGATGAACCTGTCCACCGCCAACGCTACGGTGATCGCCGGCGGCAATGCCGCCATGAGCAGCAGCGCCGTGGTGGGCGTGGCCCAGACGGGGGCGCTGCTCACCCAGGCCAATCTGGCCACCGGACTGAATAACACGACCGGCAGCTTCACGGTCAACGGCGTCTCGATCGCGTGGGATGCCAGCCAGGATTCGATCAATAGCGTGATTGGCCGGATCAATAGCTCCAGCGCCGGAGTGACGGCCAGCTACAACGCGACCACCGACCAGCTGCAATTCAGCAACACGGCCACCGGGCAGGGCGCCATGGCGCTCCAGGACGTCACCGGGAACTTCCTGGCCGCCATGAACCTGGCGCCCGGCACCACCAACGCGCAGGTTCTCGGTCAGAACGCCGCCCTATCCATAAACGGGGGGGCCACGATCTCCTCGGCCAGCAATACGATCACCAACGCGATCCCCGGGCTCTCGATCAACGCCCTGGCCCTTACTACTGGCACTCCCGCCACGCTCACCGTGGGGCCGGACGTCACTGGGATTACCAAGAACGTGCAAACGTTCGTCACCGCCGCCAATAAGCTGCTTACCGACATCAACACCACGCAGCAAAAGGATTCCACCACCGGTACCTACAGCTTCTTGTTGGGCGACCCTACCCTGACCGGCCTGGCGAACTCGGTGCTCAACATGATCACCGGCCAGGTGACCGGCACGGGAACCTACCAATCGCTCCAGGATCTCGGGATCACCACCGGGGCGGTCGGCAGCCAACCAGGCACCACCAATGGTCTCACCCTGGATACCAGCAAGCTCTCGGCGGCGCTCACCGCCAACCCTTCGCAGGTGGCGGCGCTCTTTGCCGGCACCGTGGCGGTCAACGGCTTTCAGGGGGTGGCTCAGACGCTGAACACCTACCTCAACCAGCAAACCAACGCGGTCAACGGGCCGTTTGCCCTGGAGCAGGCTACCGGTAATACTCAGATCAAACAATACCAGGCTCGGATCGCCACGATTCAGGACCAAATCAACCAGCAGCGCCAGATTCTGATCAACGAGTTCTCGGCCATGACCACCGCCTTGGGCTCGCTGAACGCGCAGAGCGCCGCCCTGGCCAGTCTTGGTATTAGCGTCACCTCGGCCAATCTGTCCGGCGGTACATCCAGTTCCAGTTCATCCAGCAGCAGCAGTAGCGGTGGCTGAGTCCAGCCGCCCGTCGTCGTCAAGTAGCTCATCCTGACCGGGAAGAGAGGCGGAGATCGATGCACCAGGAGCTTGAAGTGAGTGTTTCAGCCATGCAGCGCTCCCTGCTTGAGCGCTTGCTCGCCATTACCAACGAACAAGCGCGCGCCCTGGCGGCTGATGACATTCCCGTGTTCGAGCGCTTGTCGGAACTACGATCGGCGGCCGTACGGGAGGCGGCCGAGCACCTGCCGCCTCGGCAGGCCTGGGACGCGGCCCTGGCGGATCAGGTGGAGACGTTGCGCCGGCACTCCGAGACGCTGCAACGTGATATCCGCTTCCGCATGGCGGACGTACGCAAGGCGCTGGTGGATCTCTCGCGTCGCCAGCAGGTAACCCAATATCTGGAACGCGAGGCAGGCCAACAAAGCGCTTCCTGGCGAGGGTAACGATGGGTCGAAAGTCCCCTCACGTCCGTAAGTTGATCGGGAGAGGTGTATCATGCAGGATGTACGGCTAGGCGCCGGGCCGCCGGTTGGCGCCGGTATGACCGAATCCAGTTCCCAGACCGCCGGCGCGGTGCCGGCGGGCACGGTCGTCGCGAGCGCAAGTGACCAAGATTCCGCCAGCGGGTTCTCGCTGGTGGATGCCTCGGCCTCGTTGGCCGGGCGGAACAGTGTGGTGACCGACGTGGTCCTCGGCGCCAACAACCAGATCTCCGGCATCCGGGTCATTGATAGCGTGACCCATGAGGTGATCGCCGAAAGCCCGCCGGACTCCATCGCGCGCATGCGCGAGGAGGTTCTGGCCTACCAGGACGTGGTCCGCGGAAATAAGCTTTCCTGAGAGAACTGGCGGCGATTCCCGCGTGATATCCCCCTCCAGATCGGGAGAAATCAGTCGAAGGATCAGGTAGGCCAACCGGCACGCTCCTTGCCGGGTGGGGCTGGTGACGATGGGAAGGAACGGGATCCATGCAGACCGCCGCGTACGCGCAGTATCGAGCCATCACCACGGAGACCGCCGGTCCCGGCGATTTGCTCCTCCAGCTCTATCAGGCCGCGATCAAGAATGTTGGTCAGGGGCGTCTGGCGGTGGAGAACGCGAACGTGCCCGCCGCCCATACGCACATCGTGCGCGCGCAGAATATCGTGCTGGAACTGCAACGCACCCTCGATCACGAGAAAGGCGGCGAGTTGGCCGCGACCCTGGACAGCCTCTATACGTTCATGCGTCGGCGCCTGGTTGATGCCAATATCGAGAAGGCGGTTGAGCCGTTGGACGAAGTACAGGGCCTCCTGCGCCAACTCCTCGCCGCCTGGCAGATCGCGGTGCGGGAGACGCGCCGCTGAGCAGCCGGCCTCCATCACCCAAGTAGGCTATATGACCACTTCGAGGTGTGTTGTACGCTTTCGGTGCGGGTGTTCGCGGGATCGTTAACCAAGACGATGCCTCACTCCGGGACTGAGTTAACCGCACAAGCGAAAAGGGGCTCGAGTGTCTATCAATACCTCCTTGCGAAATCCCATTGGCGGCGAATCCGAGTCCCTGCTTGATTCGTCCGAGTACGGCATGGAGCTTGATGGTGCGACTATCCCCGCGACGGCCGACTACGATCCCTTGAGCGAGCAGGATATGGTTGGCCTCTATCTTCAGGAAGCCGCGCGTTACCCTCGCCTGACCGCCCAGGAGGAACGGGACCTGAGCCGGCGCATCCTGGTCGATGGCGACGTGGAAGCCGAGCAGATGCTGATCCAGTGCAATCTGCGCCTCGTGGTCAGCGTGGCCAAGAAGTATCAATCTCAGAGCCACGGGCTACTCGACCTGATTCAAGAGGGCAATATCGGTCTGATGAAAGCGGTCAAGAAGTACGATGGCGCCCGCGGCTTCCGCTTCTCCACCTACGCTGTCTGGTGGATTACCCAGCAGATCACGCGCGCTATCTGGGCCGGTCATGGCCCCTTGCGCATTCCCACCCGCGTGATCGACGGGCACCGGCGTATGCTCCGCAACCAACGCGAGGCAGCTCTGGAAGCGCCCTCGGAGGCGACGACAGCGGCCGTGCATCATCAGGAGGAGCAGGCGAGTCCCTGGAGCATCGCCACG
>DATLQX010000328.1:0-5540 GCA_035534995.1 Chloroflexota bacterium
CGGAGTTCAACCAGAACATCAGCGGGCCTATTGAGGTGGTCGGAGAGTTCCTGGCGCCGGATGAGGCGGGCCAAAGGTAAATCAAGAAGGCGTGCCGCCTTCACCCTCGCAACCGCAAGCCGCGGGGTGGCGTCACGCCGCCGTACCAGCGCGGCGGCTGGGGATGGGCGGGGATCGGTCGGCGGATCTGGAAGAGCTTCACCAGGAGCAAGCCGGCCGCGAAGCCGCCCACGTGCGCCCACACCGCGACCCCGCCGCCCCCGCCCGCCTGGCCCAGGCTGGTCACCGCCGGAATGAACTGGAGAATGAACCAGAATCCGATGATCAGTACCGCCGAAAGGCGGGTTATGGTGAAGAAAAAGCCGATGAAGATGAGGGCGTTCACTCGCGCGTGCGGATAGAGCACCAGGTACGCGGCCAAGACGCCCGCGATCGCCCCGCTGGCCCCCAGGTTTGGCACCAGGGCATCGTTTGTACTCGGGTCGAAGTTCAAGGTGATGAAAACCTGGGTCAGTCCAGCCAGCAATCCGCAGACCAGATAGAAGACGAGATAGCGGACGTGGCCCAGAGCATCCTCCACGTTATCGCCAAATATCCACAGGAAGAGCATATTGCCGAGGATGTGCTCCCAGCCCCCATGCATGAACATGGCGGTGACCAGGGTGAGCCAGGCGGGGGTGGTGAGCTTCTGGCCACTGGGATCGACCACGCAGGTGGACCAGGGACAGTGCCGCACCTCCGCTGGAATGACCGAGAGGTTGTCTACCAGCCAGTTGGTGCTTCCGCTCAGGTAGTACACCCAGAGGAACACGGCGAAGTTGATCAGGATCAGCAGATAATTGACGGTCGGGAAGGTTTGCCGGTTCGAGTTATCATCGGACAACGGAATCATGCGTACCCCTCCCGCGGCTTGCGGCGGGCCGGACAATAATACTTCCCTGCCTGCAACTATATCGCATGGACGCTATCGGCACTATCCCATGCGCTTTTAAGCGCGGGATCGATTGGATCGTACATACCCGCTATCTCATGCCGGTATCATGAGTGTACCTATGATGAGGAGGACGACCATGGCCAGTCCCATGCCGGGCGCCGGCGCTACCAGTGCCTTCCGCGATCTGAATAAGAATGGCCGCCTGGATCCCTACGAGGATCCGCGCCGCCCGATCGAGGAGCGGGTCGAGGATCTTCTGGCCCAGATGACCCTGCCCGAGAAGGCGGGAATGCTGTTCCAGACCATGGCCTGGTTGGACGAGGAGCAGGGGTCGGCGCTCGGGCGGTCCCTCACGCCCGAGATGATCGGCACGCGCTTGATGAACCACTTTAACCTGATCGGGGGCGCGGATCCCCGGCGGATGGCCGAGTGGCACAACCGCTTGCAGACGCTGGCCGAAGGTTCGCGCCTGGGGATTCCTCTAACCCTTTCGACGGATCCCCGCCATTCCTTCAGCGACAACCCGGCGGTCAGCATGTGGGCAGGTGCGTTCTCCCTCTGGCCCGAGCCGATTGGCCTGGCGGCGATCGGCGATCCGGCACTGGTAGAGCGCTTCGCCGATATAGCACGACGCGAGTACCTGGCGGTGGGGATCCGCCTCGCCCTGCATCCGATGGCCGATCTGGCCACCGAGCCGCGGTGGGGCCGGAGTAACGGAACCTTCGGCGAGGACGCGAACCTCGCGGCGCTGCTGGTCGCCGCCTACATCCGCGGCTTCCAGGGCGACACGCTCGGGCCGGAGAGCGTGGCTTGCATGACCAAGCACTTTCCCGGCGGCGGTCCCCAGAAGGATGGCGAGGATCCGCACTTCCCCTATGGCCGGGAACAGATCTACCCCGGCGATAATTTCGCCTATCATCTTCCCCCGTTCGAGGCAGCCTTCGCGGCCGGCACGGCCCAGATCATGCCCTATTACGGGATGCCGATTGGCCTCCAGTACGAGGAGGTTGGCTTTGGCTTCAACAAGGGCATCATCACCGGCCTGCTGCGCGAGCACTACGGCTTCGAGGGGGTGGTATGCACCGATTGGGGCTTGTTGACCGAGGATAACATAGCCGGGCATGTGCTGCCGGCGCGGGCCTGGGGGGTGGAACACCTGAGTCTGTCCGAGCGGGCCAGGAAGGCACTTGAAGCGGGAGTCGATCAGTTCGGCGGCGAGGCGTGCCCCGAGGTCGTCATCGATCTGGTGACCAGCGGCCAGATCTCCGAGACCCGGATCGATGTCTCGGTTCGCCGGTTGCTCCGGGATAAGTTCCGTCTGGGTCTCTTCGATAACCCGTACGTGGATCCCGAAGCGGCGGAGCGAATCGTCGGCAACCAGGAGTTCCGGGCGGCCGGCGTCCGTGCCCAGCGCCAATCGCTTGTGTTGCTGAAGAACGCGGACACTCCTGACGGTCCCCAGGCTCTTCCGGTGCGGGGAAGGCCCAAGATCTACATCGAGAACATCAACGCCGATGTGGCGGGCGACTATGGCCGGGTCGTTCCCACCGTGGAAGAGGCGGATCTGGCGATCCTCAGATTGCGGGCGCCCTTCGAGCCGCGGGAAGGATTCCTCGAAAGCCTGATTCACGCGGGCGATTTGAGCTTCCCCGAGGCCGAGAAAGCGCGTATTCTCGCTATTCTGGCGGCGGTTCCCACCGTGGTTGACGTCTATCTGGATCGCCCAGCGGTGATCCCGGAGATCGCCATCCACAGCGCCGCTCTGCTGGCCAACTTCGGGGCCGGCGACGCGGCGGTTCTCGACCTGATCTTTGGCCGCTTCGTCCCATCCGGGAAGCTTCCCTTCGAGCTACCCTCCTCGATGGAGGCGGTCCGGCGGCAGAAACCCGATGTTCCCTACGATTCGGACAATCCGCTGTTCCCCTTTGGGCACGGTCTGACCTATTGAGCGTCCAGCCATCGGCTACACTTTCCTGGTGAATACCGTAGCTCCATCCCCGATCGAAGCCCTCCGCGAGCCGGCGAGCGCCGCCGCGCCCCTAGCCGCGCGCGAAAGCGAGGCCCTGCTCGCCCTACTGGATCGGGCAGCCGCCGGGGATCCGGCCCCCCTCGCCCGCCTCCTGGCCACGGCGGCCGCGCTCCGCATGCGTCTCCTGGAAGCGGGCACCGAGGAGGCCGCCGAGTGGTGGGATGGGCTGGCCGAAGGGGCGCGGCAGCTTCATGGATCGCTGATCGATGCCCTCCGCGCCGCTCCGCCGCCCACCCAGGAGCGAGTGCTGACCTATCTGCGCGAGCTTTTCGCTACCGGCTCACCCGCCTTTGTCCCGCTCCGCGAGCCGCTGGCACAGACGGATCTGGTAGTCGCCGCGGCGGGGGATTTCAAGCGCGGGAAGTCCACCTTGCTCAATGCCCTGATCGGCCGGCATATTCTTCCTACGCGGGTCGCCCCGGCCACCGCCGTGCCGTGCGTGCTCCGCTACGCCCTGGAGATCACGATCGGCGTCCACTACCGCGATGGACGCCCCGCCGAGGCCATTCCCGAGGAGGATCTGGAAGCCTATGCTTGCATTCCCCGCCCCAGCGAGGAAGCGGAACTGGCGTTCCGGCCGGAGATCGATCATCTGGAGATCGGCATCCCCTGGTCGTTTCCCCGCGACGTGACGCTGCTGGACCTCCCGGGATTGAACGAGGAAGGCGGACGGGCCGAGATGGCGCGTCTGGCCGTGGCCGGGGCCGACGCGGTGCTGGTGGTGCTGGCCGCCACCCAGTTGCTGGCCGAGGACGAGCTGCAGTTCATCGACTCCCTGTGGGGCGAAGGACAACGGACCCTCCTGTTCGCGATCAATCACCTCGATCAATTGGATGAGTCTGATCTGGTCCTGGTCCACGAGCGCGCCGTCACCCTCCTGGCTCCCTATGGCGGGATCATGGGCCAGACCATCTTTCTGGTCAGTGCCCGCCTGGCGGGCAACGCGATCGCCGAGGGCCAAACACCGCCCCCCGAAAGTGGTCTGCCCCCACTCCTGGCCCGCCTGGAGCGTTTGCTAGGCGCCGAACGCGCCGTTGCCTGGCGAGTGGGTCGGGCCCGCCAGGCGCTGGCGGCCCTGGAGGAACGCGATCGAGCGGCCGGCGATGCCGTACTGGAGCAGCAAGATATCGCTCGCCAAGCAGCGGCCGATCTGGAAGTGGCGGCGGCTAATCTGGCGGCGGCGGAGCGAACCCAGGAGGAGCAAGAGGCCGCCGCCGCCCACGCCCTGGCCATGGGCCGCGACCGGCTGGCCGACCACGATCGGCGCTTCGAGGAGCGGTGGAACGTCCTGATGGCGGATCTTGAAGAGGAAAGCCGCCGCGAGCCGCTCCCCTGGCTCTGGCAAGACGCGCGTGAGTGGCTGCGGGCGGAGACGATCCGGGCCATCCGCGACGTGCATCCGGACGTGACCCCACGTCCGGAGGGCTATTTGCGGATCGGTATCCCGCCCGCCTTGCGGCTGGGCCGCGAGGCGCTACGCGCCTTCTACCGCGAGGAAGCGCGGCGGGAGTGGGATCGCTTCACCGCCGAGGCCCGGCACCAGGGGCGGGAGGATCTGGAAGCGGCGGTTCAGGCGGCGGAGGAGGAGACCGCCCACCTCCGCGAGGAACGGGCGGCCACGATTCCCCCTCTGATCGCTCGGCGGGCCGAGTTGATTGTTGCCATGGCCCGCGAGGAAGGGCGAACGCGAACGTTCATCGAGGCGGCCCTTACCGCCAGCGAGGCGCTGCGCGCGGGGTTGGAGGCGTTCGTACTTTAGGCCCCCATCCCTACCCACTCCGTACCGTCGGCGAACACTTCCTTCTTCCAGATCGGCACCGTCTCCTTGAGGCGGTCGATCGCATGGCGGCAAGCATCGAAGGCGGCGCCCCGATGCGGGGTAGCCACGGCAATCGCCACGCTGGCCTCGCCGATCGCCAGCCGGCCCACTCGATGGACCATCGCCACCGAGCATCCCGGCCAACGCTGGTCCATCTCGGCGGCAATCGCCTCCATCTCGCGTTCGGCCATCCCCTCGAACGCCTCGTACTCCAGATGAAGCACGGTCTTCCCGGTGGGCGAGTTTTCCCGGACTACCCCGAGAAAGAGGGCGATCGCCCCATGGCGGTCGGCGGCCACCTCGGCCTGGAGGACCGCCAGATCAATCGGCCCCTCGACCAGCCGGCACCGGGGAGCGCCCCCGCTTACCGGAGGAAGGAACGCCACCTCATCCCCATCCCGCAGCGCGGCGTCCCGCCCAGCGTACTCGCCGTTAATGGCCACCGCCGTGGACTCCCACAGGCCGGGCAGGGTAGGGTGATCACCGACGCAGCGCCGCCACAGCGCCGCCACGTCGCTGCCTTCAGGAAGATCAACTTCCTCGGAGCGGCGGCCCAGTTGTTCCCGGTAGTAGGCGAAGTAGCGAACCCGAATCTGCATGGTAGGAAGTATCCCCGCCGGGGAGGGCTGCGTCAATAACGGCGATCAGGCGGGCGGCAGATCCAGGTACACCGTCTTGATCTGGGTGTAGAAGTCGCGGGCCGCTTTTCCCTGCTCACGCATGAAGGTGCCGGACGCCTTGAAGCCGCCGAACGGCAC
>DATLQX010000329.1:0-3550 GCA_035534995.1 Chloroflexota bacterium
TCCTCTTTGTCGTGGCTGACGTGGCCTACGTGCTGCTTGACCCACGGGTTCGCCTGGCCGACCGGAGCGCGGTGAGCTGATCGGCGCGGAACTTTCACGGGAGAGTTTGATGAAACAGAGCGTCGGCACGGGAGAGGCAGGGAGTCCGGCGCCATCGGTCGCGGAGTGGCAGGACAGCGGCGACGCGGTCCTTGGGCCCATGACCTCAGGTTGGCGGCGCGGGGCGCGGCGCTTCGCGGCGAATCGCGTGGCTCTGGTTGGCCTGGTGGTCGCTTTAGCTCTTTTGCTGGCGGGGATAGCGGCACCGCTGATCACGCCGGCGGCCTATGATGACACGCGCTTCGTGGCGAACACCTATGCCTTCCCCTCCGGCGCCCACTGGTTCGGCGTGGATGCGGTGGGCCGGGATTTCTTCAGCCGTAACATCTATGCGATCCGAATCTCTCTTGCTATCGGCATTGGCACCGCGATCATTAGCACCCTGATCGGCATCCCCCTAGGCGCCCTGGCAGGCTTCTACGGTCGAAAGATCGACTGGACCATCTCGCGCATCCTGGAGGTCTTTCAGATTATCCCGCCCTTTCTCATCGCCATCCTGCTCTCCACCCTCACCGGAGGCGGTGTCATCGAACTGATTCTGATCATCAGCTTTACCAACTGGATGAATATGTGCCGCCTGGTGCGCGCGGACATGCTGACCATGCGCGAGGAGGAATACGTCATGGCGGCCCGTGCCCAGGGCGTGGGACAGTTCCGCATCATCTTCCGGCACTTGCTACCCAACGCACTGGGGCCAATTCTGGTTGCCTTCTCGCTCACCATCCCCATCGCCATCGGGGTAGAGGCAGGCTTGAGTCTCCTTGGCGTGGGGGTCAACCCGCCGACCCCGAGTTGGGGCGGCATGATCAGCGAAGGACTTTCGTACACAAGTTACTATTGGTTTCTTGAACTTTTTCCGGTGCTGATGTTGACCATTACCGTCCTTAGCCTATCGTTTGTCGGCGATGGGCTCCGTGACGCGCTGGATCCCACCGCATGAAAGTATCGGTTCAACCGCCAGTACGCTACGACGGAAGGAGGTGATGATCACTCCAATCCCCAGGGTTCGACTCAAGCCAGCGAGGTCGCTCAAGTGCCCTGATGTGACGTGATATGAAAGGAAAACAAGGTGAAGAAGCTCGGCATATTCCTGGCTCCGGCCCTGCTGGCCACGATCATACCGTGGCAGTACGCGGGCGCCGCTACTACCGTCCTGCCGCCGAACGCGGCGCCGGATTCACAGCAGGTGCTTACCATGCCAGGGGGATCCCAGGAAGGCCCATATCTGGATGAGGACTTAACGATCTATAACCGGCAAGACGGCACCGACCTTGTACAGGATCCCCTGGTCGTCTATGACCCCAGTACGAACGTACTCAGTCCCGTGGCTGCCTCGAGCTGGTCCGTCTCGGCGGACAAGTTGACCTGGACCTTCCATATCCGCCATGGCCTGGTCTGGACCGACGGCCAGCCGGTTACATCGGCCGATTTCGCGACCCCATTGCGCAATCAGGCCAAGCCCAAGGAAGCTCCACCCTATGACTTCACTTACTGGACCAAGACAGTGATGGGGATCAAGAATTGGGCGGCGGTGAATTCCGGTAAGATGCCAGTCAGTGCCCTGGGGGTGGGGAATCCGGACCCCTACACCCTCACCATCACCACGGACGCGCCCCGCTCGTATCTGCCGGCCGCCATGGTCTATACCTGGGCCGAACCGTCGCACATTGTCAACAAGATTGGCAACGTTTGGGCCACGGCCAGCCATTTCAGCGACATGGTGTTCAGCGGCCCCTATAAAGTGCAGAGCTGGCAGGCGGGCGTCGCGGTAACCCTGGTGCGCAATCCCATGTACCATGGGGTGCGCAAGGCGCCCTTCAGCAAGATCATCTGGAAGATTCCCGGCGGCGATCTCATGGCTCAGTTCCAGACGGGGCAGGTCAGCACCACGGGACATCTCGATCCTGGGCAGTTTGCCCTCGCCCAGCATACCTACCCGGCCAGCCAAATCATCAAGAATAGTTCATACGACATTTGGTATCTCACCTTCAACACGTACACCAAGCCCTTCAACGACCTTCGGGTACGTCAAGCGTTTGATCAGGCCATCAACCGGCAGACCCTGGCCAACAACGTGCTGAAGGGTACGGCGATTCCGAACTATACCCTGTTGATGCCCGGCTTCCCCGGCTTCGACAAGACGATCACCGTGCCCTACAACGTGACGAAGGCCCAGCAACTGCTCGCCGCCGCCGGCTATCCGGGCGGTAAGGGCTTCCCGTCCATCACTATCTATCTGCGCAACATCACGGGTGAGATCTCCATGAGCCAGCCTGCCGCCGAGTATGTCCAGTCTCAGATTAAAACCAATCTGGGGATCAACCTCGACGTCAAGGTGATCGATGACAAGACCTTCACGGCAGATATCAACCAGCACACGGAGCCGCTGTTCATGGTCGGCTACAACTACGATTACGTGGACACGAGCGACTTTATGGATCTGTTCGTCACCGGCGGCCGTCATGCCTGGTCCAACAAGCAATACGACCAGACAGTTGGGGCGGCGGATCACTCCTTCGATCAGGCGGCCCGCACCCCGCTCTATGAAAAGGCCCAGAAGATCATGGCCGCGCAGGTGCCGGCTTCGTTCCTATTCGTCCCGATATACCATGACCTCTGGAACGCCAAGTTCGTCAATCCCTACACGCTTCCGCAACAGACCGACGACTGGATGCTGAAGATGTACGTCAAGAAGTAGGATGATCGTCGGAGGGGATTCCCGCGCAGGCGCGGGAATCCCCTCATGGGCAAAATCGGGCCGCGGGGACGCCTTAATTTTTACCCAAGAGGAAGCAATGCCAATCTCAGAGAAAAACCAGATCGCCGAGATCCGTCGCGCCTTCCCCGGCCTGGCGGAGATGACCTATCTCAATGCCGCGACTCACGGCCTCACTCCCCAGCCGGTGCTGGATCGCTATTTTGAGATGCTTGCGCTGACCGCCCAGTATGGCCACCAGCGGTACGATTCCCAGGATCTCCCTGCCTACAAGTCGGCCCGCGCGGCGGTGGCGGGCATTCTGGGCGTCCCACCGTCCTGGGTGGCCTTTGGCCGGAACGCCACGGACGGGATCAACTACGTATTTGGCAGTCTGGCCTGGGAGGCCGGTGACGAGGTGATTATCTCCGATCAGGAGCACCCGGCGATCACCCATCCCTGGGAGTACGGGGCGCGTCGCGGCCTTTTCGTGGCCAGATCCTTCCGGGTCGATGCCGATCCGGCGGTCACCCTTGCCAATCTGGAAGAGGTGATCACCCACCGGACCCGGCTAATCGCCTCCAGCCATGTAAGCTCCCAAACCGGGATCCGCCTCCCAGGGCCGGCCATGTGCGCCCTGGTCCAACGGCTGAACGACCAGGGTCGCGCGCGCCCAATGCTAACCCTGATCGACGGGACGCAAGAGCTTGGGCAGTGGCGCGTCGACGTGCCCGCCATCGGCTGCGACTTTTATGT
>DATLQX010000330.1:0-4657 GCA_035534995.1 Chloroflexota bacterium
GCTGCTGGACGGCGCCCTGGTCAATATGTACTGCGGTACCGGGGCGGCCGTGAGCCTGCAGAACGTGGCGCCCGGCTCCCATACGATTGAGGTGATGCTGGCCGGGGACAACCACATGGAGATGATGGGCAAGGGACAGACCGCCAAGACTACCTTCACCTACCAGCCGACCAGCCCGCTCGCACCGCTGACGGCTGTCAAAGCCCCCGGCAAGCCGAGCATCACCATTCTCTCCCCCGTCGACGGAGCGACGGTGGGTGAGAACTTCCCGGTGGAACTGGACTGGTCCAATTTCACCCCGTCGTGCGACCTCTTGGGCAAGAAGAACCTGGCGGGGTACGGCCACTGGCACCTGAACATCGACACCATGGCGGGACCGATGATGGGGATGGGCACGATGCTGGCCATGGGCTGCACCCACACCTACACCGTCTTCACCGATGGACTGCGCCCGGGCAAGCACAAGCTCTATGCCCTCCTGGTCGATAACCAGCACGCCCCTCTGATGCCGCCCGTCTCGACGATGATCACCATCAACGTGGCGGCGACATCAACGCCTTCAACCGCCGCGCAGACGGCGACCATCGTGAACGATCCGCAGACGGTGGGTCGCTACGTGCCCGGTGTCATCCATCTGAAGGTGGGGCAGAGCGTGATCTTCAAGAATGTCAGCGACGCGGCGCACACGGTGACGGCAAACAACGGTGCCTTCGATTCGGGGAATATCGGCCAGGGCGCTTCCTGGACCTTCACGGCCACCAAAGCCGGGACATTCCCCTATCGCTGCATCTATCACCCGCTCATGCACGGCACCATCGTCGTCAGTTCGTAGCGTGCTAGGGTGCCAACGAGTACATTGGAAGGATGCAACGCTACACTTGCATGATGGTGCTCTGAAGATCGAGAGTGATGTCAATACACGACCGATGGTATAGTTCGCATTCGATGTGCCGTCGACGAAGCGCGCCAGATCCGGTGGCCGGCAGCGGCCGCCGGATGAGGGTGCAATGAGCAGAGTGACCGGTCTACTTGCCTGGCGACGGCGGCCGGCAGCGCTGGCTGAAGTCACCGCCGGACCGGAGTTGGCGGCGAAGATCGGCTACCTCTCGTCGATCGAGATCTTCGCCGATCTCTCGGACCAGCGGCTGCAGTGGATTAAAGAGACCACGCGCATGTTCACCTGCCCGCGCGGAGCGGTTATCTATGAACCGGGCGAGACAGGGGAGGTACTGTTCTTGCTCAAGCGCGGTCTGGTGCAGCTCTACGAGCTTTCTCCCGACGGAAAGAAGCTGGTGGTGGGCACCCTGGCGCCCGGAGCCTTCTTCGGCGACATGCCGCTGCTCGGGCAGGCGATGTGCGGTACATTCGCGGAGGCGGCGCGCGAGTGCTTGATCTGCGCGATGGGCCAGGGGGATGTGGAGGCGCTGCTGCTGACGGAGCCCAAGGTCGCCCTGCGGCTGTTGCATGTGATCGGCAGACGATTGAACGAGCAGCGCACCGTGCTTACGGACGTGGTATTCAAGAGCGTACCGGGGCGGGTCGCGGCACTGCTGCTGCGTGTGGCCGAGGAGGCGCACGGCGACACCATTGCGGGTCTGAGTCAACAGGAGTTGGCCGAGCGGGCCGGCGTGGCGCGCGAGACCATGACCCAGACCTTGAACGAATTTTCCGGCATCGGTGCCGTGGAATTGCATCGCATGACCGTCATCCTGCGCGACCGCGAGGTGCTGGAGGCCCTGGCAGCCCGGTGACCGATGGTGGCCGGGCGCCCCACGCCAATGGGCTGGTGTGTCCGGCGGGATCAGCGAACGGGATACTAGTCATCCTCTACCTTGGTTACATCAACCGGCACCTCTATCATGTCGGGGCCGGCACGGTTGGTCTGCTGGGAGCGGTAGCCTATCTGGTTGAGCTGGTTGCCGCTCCTCCCCTGGGCGCGCTCAGTGACCGGCTGCGGATCTCCGATGCCCGCCGGACCATGTTGGTGCTATCCGTGATCGCCGTTCAGGCGACGGCGCCGGGCATATCGATCGTGATCATCGGCGCGGCGCGGGTGCTGGAGGCTCTGGCTACGGCAGCCTACAACTCCGGGCATAGCGGCCGTCTAGGACGCACCAGTCCGGCGTCATGTGCCGTCGAGTTGGCCGCGGAATCGAGCGTGCATGTAAGGCAGCTTACAGACCGTGGCCCTGAGCGGCACTATGCTCGTCTCGTAGGAGATGGAACGGGACGGCGACCGCCGTCAGCGTGTCTCTCGCAGGACCAGCAACAACACAGGGAAGGCCGGATGCGTCGGTACAGCAAACACAGCACCCGGCCATGGGCAGAGGTGGTCCGCGGCGGTCTGCTTGGCCGCATCGTAGGGCCTCGATCATGATCATGGTCACCGCCATGAGACGACGTGAGCGACGACGTCATCCCGCCCGGCTTGGGCGGATGGGCGTCACTGGTGCGCTGGAGTTGGCGTACCTGGCCTGTAAGTGGGAGGGATGAGCGAAACCTATGACGGAGATCAAGATCTACGGGGCACCGTGGTGCCCCGACTGCAAGCGGTCAAAGAAGTTTCTCGCCGAACAGCGTGTGCCCTATGAGTGGATCGATATCGACCAGGATCCTGAGAGCATGCGATTTGTGGAGAACCTGCAGGGCGGCGGGCGTACGATCCCGACCATTATCTTCCCGGACGGCAGCTACCTGCTGGAGCCGTCCAACGACGAACTGGCCCGCAAACTCGGGCTGAACCTGGAGGCGGCCCGTTCGTTCTATGATCTGGCCATCATCGGTGGTGGACCGGCCGGGCTCGCCACCGCCATCTATGCGGCTCGGGAAGGCATCGATGCGATCGTCGTCGACAAAAGCGCGCTGGGCGGGCAGGCCGGCATCACGGAGCGGATCGACAACTATCCCGGCTTTCCCGAAGGTATTGGCGGCGCCGAGTTGGCGGACCGTTTCGCCGCCCAGGCTAGGCGGTACGGGGTCGAGCTTCTCCCCGCCGTCGCGGTGCAGACAGTTGGCCTGGAAGGCAACGACGTGGTGCTGCACCTTGGCAGCGGACAGGAAATCTGTGCGCACGCCGCCCTGGTGGCTACCGGCTCGACTTATCGCCGGCTTGGGGTCCCAGGTGAAGAGCAGTTGATCGGCGCAGGGGTGCACTTTTGCGCCACCTGCGACGGCCCCTTTTACCGGGGGGCCGAGGAGATCCTCGTCGTGGGGGGAGGTAATTCGGGACTCGAAGAGGGCCTGTTCCTGAGCCGGTTCGCCCGGCGCGTGCGCATCGTCGAGTTCGAGCCGACCCTGAGGGCCTCGCAGTTGCTGCAGGATAAGGTTCGGAGCCATCCCCAGTTCGTGGTCCATACGAACACACAGATCACCGCGCTGCGGGGCAAGCACAAGTTGGAAGAGGTGGTAGCGCGCGACCGCGCCGGCGGCGAGGAACTCCGGTGGCATCCGCAGGCTGCCTTTGTATTCATTGGTCTCGACCCCAACACGGCCTTCCTGCGGGATAGGCTCAAGCTTGACCGCTGGGGCTTCGTTGAAACCGATGCGCGGTTTCAGACCTCGCTGCCCGGCGTCTTCGCGGCAGGTGATGTCCGCCAGGGCTCAACAAAGCAACTTGGCGCGGCGGTCGGTGAAGGCATCGCCGCTCTATTGCAGGTGCGCGAGTATCTGCGGCAGCACCATCACTTGCCGGCAGGTGCCGGCAATGAGTGACGGCAGGCGCGACACTAAAGCGTCTATGGGCGAGGATCGATCCCGGCCCAATCCGGCGCGACGCACGTCGTGGCGTGACGTGTCGATCGTTCACCGAGCGCGCGTACCGCGTACGGCAAAGTGGTGTGTCGCGCCTTCAGCCATGCTGGGATCCCCGCCGGCCGGCGCAACGACAAGAGTATGTGATGCATAGGGAGGATCAGCATGGCGACCGAATTCGCAAGGACCACGCCCGCTCCAGGAGGAGCATCGATAACGAGTGAGGTGCGTGGGGAGGCTAGGTCCCCGGCACTGGCGCATAGCTACCTGGTCCCTGGTGATGCCCTGGAATTCGGAGCCAGCCTGGGCAACGCCCACTGCTGGCTCACCACGCATGGCAACGGCGCCATCCAGGATGTCTTCAGCACGGAGATCGGTACGATGATCGCCAACACCATCGCGGTGCGCTACGGCGGGAGCGGCCACCACCTGCTGCGCGCCAGTGCCCACGCGGTGACAACCGGCCGCAACGCGGCCGACGTCCAGTTCCGGCCTGTTGCTCCGGGCACCATCGAGTTGCACCCGGCCTACCAGCGGCGCCGTTTCGCCCTCCCCGGCGACCTGCACGTCCAGGAGACGGTGTTCGTGCCCCTTGCCGGCGGCGATGACCCGGCGGTCGCCTACTATCAGGTGCGGATGACCAATCAGGGACCTGACGCGCGCACGGTGCGCGTCTATAGTTATGGGCGACTGTGCGGCGCGCTGGGCCAGGATGTGGCGGCCCACTACGATCCGGAGTTGCGCGCTCTGGTGGTGGCCAACCGCGGCCGGCCCGACTGTGTGCGTGTCTTCGGCTGCACCGCCCCCCTCGCCGCCTACGAGACCACCCACGACTTCGGGCGCTCCTATGACGTGCTCCACGTTGCCACGCTCAGCAACGATACGAGCGCGGCGGGCGACGTGCTGG
>DATLQX010000331.1:0-8411 GCA_035534995.1 Chloroflexota bacterium
GCCGCGGATGCCGGAGCGCTGGCAGGCGTGGTCTATCTGCCGGGCAGTACCACAAATGCAACAAACAATGCCGGACTCCTGACCTCGGCAAATAGCTTTACCGATAATTGCACGGCGAGCGGCACCTGTGGCGCTCCGGGACCGGTCAAGATCGCGTATCAGGCGGACGGCCCGAGCCGTACATTGCGTGAACAGATCACGGAATGGGTGCCAACAAATTTCTTGAACGTGCTAGACGTCCATTCCATCGCAGTCACCCGTGCTGCGACCGCTACATACGCCGATCCGATTACCCTCGGCGCCCCGGACCACGTACTGGGTTTTGCTCCGTACCCCACCCACGCGGTCAAACAATGCGTGGCAGGTGACACTCGGGGGACGAATTGCCAGTCAAATAATCCATACGGACAGGGATTCTATCTGGAGGTCCGAGGCCCCTGGTCTCGCGTCGAAAACGGGGATGCGTTCTCGCCTTTTTTCAAGGGTTTCAGCGCAGGCTCCGGGTCAATAAAGACGACCGGTGGGGCTACCGTTCCAACGCTGACGGGGTGCAACGCGGCCGACCCTGGGGTTCCATTCAATAACATATGCCAGGCCGGTACTAGTAACTACCATATCCAGGTTAACCCCATGTACAACCAGCAGGATCCGCCCGGTGCGTCCTACGGCGGCTACAACTTCGTGTTCGCGTTTCCACCCAATATGACGCATCCAGCCCTGATCAAGCTTTTTGACCCGCTGGACGAATGTTCATTTCCCAGCCTGGGTGCGCCGAGTGCAGCGCCGCCTGGAGGTAGCGTCCATGCCTGGAATGGGCCCCCGACCGGAGCGCCCGTATCCCAGACGGTGAGCCAACAGATGATTGACCAATGTGGGGCGACTTTCTTCAGCCAGGACTACCCGGTCACCTTGCAATTTACCGTGTACAATCCTTCCGATCAGCTAGCGCAGGCGGACAAGACCCTACCCGCGACGAGTGGTACGCATGCCGTAACCGGGGGCATCCTGACCGTCCCATCGGCAGCCAATGGGGGGAACGGTCAGACGTTCGGCGCCGACAACGTCAATAGCGCAAACCACGGTTGGAACTGGTTTACCTATGCGGAATTCCAGAATACAAACCCGAACAAGACCGAGTATGTGATGGTCAACATACAATCAGTGATTGACGGCAGTGGACATGGGGGTGAGGGCGGAAACGACTTCTCGCTCGGACTCTGCAAGGCGGCTGGGGATTCTTCGGTTAACAGCGACGGCAGTCCGAATCTCGCCACCTTTGGCAAGCAGACCGATCCCACGCAGTGGGAGCTTGGATCGACCGACGGCAGAACCTCCCCGACAGGCGGCAGCGCGACCGGGTATGACCTGGGCTGCGCGGACCCCAACATTGGCGTGGATGCCGGCGGAACGGCTGATGGTTATGGATGTTCCGACGGTACCAACACTTGTTATCATGTGAGCGCGCTTACCGCCTTCTGTCTCGAGACCTTGCAGCAGACCGCCGGAAAGGCACTCATACCACTGGCCCAGATCGATCAGCATTTTGCGAACGCCGACGTCACGCTGCGGCTGTTTGACGCGGGAGACATCAGCGGCACAAATACGGTAAATATATTAGGTCCAGACACGGACCCAAATGGCTCCATAACGCCTTATGAAAGCTTTGCCATGGATCTCTCCGCGCCCGCTAACTCGGGTTATAGCCAGGCAGGAATGGGACGATTTCCAGGTGGGAATCCAGCTACCCAGCCAAATACCTGGTTCGGTAACAACACAACCACAGCAAATCCGTCAAGCGCCATCAACGCATGCCCGCCTGACTACAACGCTGACTCATATCCACTGGGGAACGGACCTGTCTGCCCACCCCTGACGGCCTTGGGCCAAACGGGAGGTGGCATCAACACGGGTGTCAATCCTGCCTGGCAGAGCGGGCACGCATTTGGCAACGGCACCTGGATGGATTTCCATATCCATATTCCGTCCGGATACTTGCCACCAAGCAGCGATCAATGGTGGAAAGTACTATATAACACTACCCAATCCGCGGATGACACAACCACCTGGGAGGTGGTAAGCGGTGCTGCTCCCGTGCATCTGATAAGCGTGAATTAATCATCCAATGGTCGTTCGAAGGCGGCAGGTATGAGGTCAGTCTATGATCCCTCGAAGGTTGCGCTGTCAGGGAACTGGAATCAGACGCCAGGCAATACGACGCTACGGGTCAAAGAGCGCCTGGATAGCCCGGCTCCCGCGCAGAATACGCAGAATCAGGACATCGTCACCCTCAATGCGGTAGATGACGATGTAGGCGCCCACGGGAAAGCTTCGCAAGCCGGGGCGCAAATCCACATCGCGACGACGCCCACTATAGGGATGTTTGGCAAGCATGAGGAAACGGCGGGTAATGGAATCGGTTAGCCTGTCGGCAATACCAGTGCTGTCACTCTTGATGGCGATGTAATACCGGTACCATCAAGATCGGCCTCGGCTTCAGGTGCCAGGCGGTGAGCCATCAGCGAGGGACTGGCTGTTCGGCCGCGAGGCGTGCGCGGCCCCGCTGTTTCACCTCCGCGGCAAGCTCGTCCATCGACTGCTCGCTCATGATACGACTTTCACCACGAGCCAGGGAAAGCTCGGCCGCGTCAACGGCCGCAAGTATTTCAGCGCGAGCGCGCTCGCGTTCCTCCCACAATGAAAGGGCCTCCCGGATCACGTCTTCCTCATGGTGAAGTCGGCCACTCTCCACTGCCTGGCGGGCAAACGCCTTCTGATCGGGGGTAAGCTCCACTTCCATGGGTTGAACGTAGGGGCCACAAGTGCGAATGGTCAATGTCTCAAACTACACGGATCATCGTTGCGAACTCCATGCACCTGATGGTATAGTATGTGCTAGAAAAGCTAGCACATACTATTAGGAGGTATGCGCTGATGGGAGCGACGACGACGAGCCTGCGGCTGCCGGATGATGTCCGCGACGTGTACGCGACCTTGGTGGCGGCCACGGGGCGCTCACGCAACGATCTGATGGTTGAGGCGCTACGGCAGGTCGGCGAGAGTCAGATTCGCGAGATCGCGCTGGTGCAGGAGGGCCAGGATCAGATCCGCGCCGGCCTGGGCATTCCCTTCGCCACCCTGCTGGCGGAACTGCGACGCGACGGCATGTTGCCCGCGCCTGGGGACGAGCAGACCAACGAGGCCCGGGACGCCGGGATCTGACGGCCAGTGCCTATCGTCATCTCCCCAGCCGCGGGCGACGACATCCGCGCGGCATACATCCATTATGCGGAGCGTAGCCCCGATCTGGCTGGACGGGTTGTCCGCGCCATACCCGACGCAATCGGCGGTCTGGAGAAATTCCCCCTGATGGGCCGCGCGGGGGTGAAACCCGGTACCCGCGAACGCTTCCTCTCCCGCTATCCCTACAAGATCATCTACGAAATCAACGGTGAGACCATTGAAATCGACCGAGTGCTGCATAACGCCCGGCAGTGGCCGCCGAAGGGCGAGTGGTAGTAGCTTCCAACCGGCCGTCCCAGATCTGTCTTCCGGGCTCGCGAATCCATCCCGTGACCAGATGGCGCGGCAAAATCGAGCCCTCATTCGACTACCCACACCGATGAAAAACGGGTCTCGGGCTGATTCGCGCCATGATACCCTAGCCTGCACGAAGGAGGTCTACTGATGGTGAGTGAAACTCTGACCCTATCGAGAATGCTTGCCGCCGGCATAGCCTGGCCTCCCGACGATACGGCGGAAAGCGTCAGGGACACGGATCTACACCAGAAGACGATCACGAATGTTCGCCTGGGGGTCAACGAGTGCGCGGAGATCGAGCGATCGGCTGAGGAGCCGGTCCCGTGGCAGCCCGAGGGCGATAGGCGTTGGCGGAGCGAGGAAATTGGCATCTCCATTAGTCTGGAGGGCGCGATGGCCACGGTTCACGACGCCAAGGGGCGGCGCCAATTGCGCGAGGGGGAAATCGCGCGGGAACTCGCGCGCAAGGATACCGAGCTGGCGGAACTGCGCCGGCTGCTGGATGAGGCGAGAGGAAAGTAGCGCCTCGGCGCTCAGATCCCGCGCACGGTCACCGGCATCCCTACCTCGATCAGTCCACCGCGGAGCACCCTCGCCAACGCGCCTTGCTCCCCGTTCTCCATGGCCGCCTTGAGGCCGGGATGAATCAAATCCATGGCATAGCACGGTTGGCGGTGGATCGTCAGTTCCAGGATCACCGCGTCCTCGCCCTCGCCGAACCGGATCCGATGACCAAGGCAGTCGCTGAGGCGGATGTCGCCGGCGAGCACGATCTGCGACTTGACGAACTCCAGAGGGAAGGGGCCGAAGCGATCAATCAACCGTGCCAGGGTGCCTTCATCGATCAGGCTGACCTGGCGAAGGTTCTCGCTGCCGTTCCTCCGGGTCGCGCTCAGATAGCGATCATCACCTTCCAGTCCCAGCCCGGTCAGGGCCATGGTCCGCGCCACCGCGATCATCGGAGTGGGCGCCGGGTCGGTGGGCTCGCTGGCCCGAGGACCATGCAAGAAGAGCGCCCGCACGCTGGTGGTGATCACGTCCGCCGATTGGATGCGGGGTTCGGTCGCGCTGCTCAAGGTGGACCTTCCTCTCTTTTCCAGGGGCCGTTGTATCAAGGGCGCATTGAAGAGCGCTACGACCGGCGGCGTCCGATGAATGCCCAGTACAGGACCGCCAGGATCGCCACCACCACGGCGGCGGTGATTACCAGCCCCTCAATGACATGAATGAGGAAGTAGCCCGCCAACACGACGAGCACCAAGACTACCCCGCCAGCCGCGGCTTGCTTGCCCGCTCGCGCCAGGCGGCTTTCTCGCGGCGGCACCCGCATCAAATCTCCCATTGCCGGCTCTCCCTTCCTCGTTGACGCGCCAGTACTTGCGGTCATGATACAGGGGCGCGGAAAAACGTGCGCGCGGGATCAGGCGCGCTGTGTTTTACTCCTCCCAGGCCAGGGTGGTCCGCGCTACGCTACCATGAGACGGGCGGCCACCGGCTGCCGAGTCGCCTACGAGAGCATGGAAGGCCACGCCAACGGTGTTAGCTGATTTTCCCTTCGCCTTCGACGAATACGACATGCCGATGAACACGCGGGCCCTCGCCACCGACCCGGTGATCGAGGTATCACCGCTCTACCGCCAGGAACTGGACGAGAAATCAGCAATCCTGGCCGGCGACCACCGCTACTACTGTCAGGCCACCGAGGGAACCGAAGCCATGCAGTGGGAGGCGATTACCTATCTACTGCCTCAATTGGCACGGCAGTATCCCGATCACTTCAGCTTGCGGGTGGCTGGGGACCAATGGCATTGGCGTAATCATCTCCTGGGCACTGAGACTCAATTGACCCTGGGTGAATGCGGGTCGCTCCCGCTTCACGATCACCGTGACGGGGCGCTGCCGGACCCGCTCTCCCGTCCACTGGATTGGCTGGCTCGCCAGATGCAGGAGGATCTGATCCTGATGAGCGGCGACTCCGAGGCCGGGACACCCATGGTGGCCGGGCACCTCTGTTTCGGCGCCTCCTGGTGCCTGGATGACAAACTGGGGAAGTCATTCCTGGCCATCCATGACGAGGTGCCACAGTTCGCGGCCCGCATCGGCCGCCCCGCCAACCTGGTTATGCAACGGCTGAAGGAGGATCGTCCGATTGGCCGCCTGAACTGGTCAATCGCGACCAGCACCCGCCGGAACATGGCCCCGCGCTTCGCCTATCTCACCCTACAAACCCGGCGCGGGATCACCAGCGACAACGCGGGCGAGCGCTGCTTCCTCCGCCTGGAACGGCAGACTCTCTCGCGCTTGCCCCGCACCGGTGGTATTCTCTTCACCATTCATACCACCATTACCCCGCTGTTGGAAGTGGTCGCCGAGCCGGAGCGCCTGCGCCGCATGACAAACGTGATCAAAGGTATCCCCCGCCCTACCCGCGAATACAAGGGGATGGCAGGCTACGCCGACGCTCTGGTGGACTACCTGGAGGCGCGCTGCCGGCAGGTAGCGGGGAACCCTCCCACTACCGCCGGCAGGCTGAATCGGTCCGATCCATTGGCCCGCGCCACTCTGACCGTAGCGACTGAGATCACGGTTGCAGGCCATTCGGCCACGCAACCGGCCTCGGCCGACTCATCTTCCTCCATCCGGCCTCAGCCGGAGGCCCGAGGCGCCCAATCATGCCAACCGGCCCCATCTGGAGGCTTCATCCCAGGGGAGAAACCGTATGGCAACGGCTGGGAACCCTGGCCAATCGATCCCGCGAATATCCTGGCGGGCGATCCACGGGCCCGCGTGCGGTGGGTTCGGCGGAACGGCGCCGACGAGCCGTGCTATCAGGCCGGCTGGCTGGACATGGCGCCATCCGTCGTGCGGATCCTTTGCGACGGATTGCACACCTTCCTGATTGAACGAGGTGCGGTGACCATTGAGGGTGAGGACGGTGCGCTCGTCCGCCTTGGACCTGGCGAGGCCATATCGCCCCCCCGTGACTCGGTCAGCACCTGGACGATCGGCGATCCGCTTCGCTGCTTCTTCACCTTCAGTAAGTAGGCTCTCCTGGCTAGCTTGGCGGCGCGGCCCCAATAGGGATGCGCGGGTAAAATTGGCAATAGGAGACCTGTGCGTGTTGACCGGAAGGTCAATTGCTTCCAAGCTTAACACTGGAGCCACGGGAATGAACACGTCACGCGCGGCCCTTTGCGGCCGCGCCCACGTTGGAGTAGAAGAGGGGTAGGGAGCAGACGGCATATGGAGCGTTTCTTCGAGTCGATTGGCCGGTTCTCGGTTCGCTATAAATATCTGGTGGCCGTGGCCTGGATCGCCTTCACCATTTTCGCGGTGGCCGTGTTTCCTCCCCTCTCCAGCGTGACCAAAAACGAGAACAGTGGCTTCCTCCCCAATAGCACCCCCAGTATGCAGGCATCCGTGCTGGCGCAGGCATTCCAGAACCGAAACTACATTTCCTCCGACCTCATAGCCTCCCGCGCCGGCCCCATGACTCCCGCCGACCAGGCTATCGTGGACCACCTTGCCAAGATCGTCAAGGCGATGCCGAACGTCAAGGTGGTGCGCGACGACGGGATCTCGCGCGACGGGCAGGCCCGCACGATTCAGATCCAGGCCAACGTCTCCTACAGCGGCACCGGGACGGGGAAAACCCTGGTCGACAACATTCGCCACCAGTTCACGGTCATCGGCGCCCCACCCGGCCTCCAGCTTCATCTCTCTGGTCAGTTGGCTACCGTGGTGGACACCGCCGCTAGCCAGTCAAAATCCCAGGGCCAAACCCAGGGCCTGTCCTTGATCTTTATTCTGGTCCTTCTCCTGGTGGCCTTCCGCGCCCTCCTGGCCCCGCTGGTGACGTTGCTGCCCGCCGCCCTGGTGCTGGCGCTCTCCGGTCCGGTGATCGCCGCCTCCACCCGGCTCGGGGTCCAGGCGTCCGATATCACCCAGGTGATCCTGATCGTTCTCGTTCTGGGAGCGGGGACCGACTACGGGCTCTTCCTCGTCTTCCGCGTCCGCGAGGAATTGCGACGGGGACGCACGCCCTCCGAGGCGGTGATCCACGCGGTGACCGTGGTGGGCGAGACAATCAGCTTCTCCGCCTTCACCGTCATCGCCTCCATGCTCTGCTTGCTGCTGGCCCAGTTTGGTCTCTACCAGGGGCTGGGACCGGCCCTGGCGATCGGAATCGCCTTGATGCTCCTGGCCGGTCTCACCTTTCTCCCTGCTATTCTGGCTATCTTCGGGCGGGCCGTCTTCTGGCCGACCAAGGTGGTGGATATCGGCGGCGAACGGCCTGGACTCTGGGGTAAGGTTGGCCGCGCCAGCGCCCGGCGTCCAAAAATCACTCTCCTGGCCGGGCTGGCTCTCTTCGTCGGCCTCGCCCTGGGCCAACTGGGAAGCGGCACCACCGGCTTCTCGGATGTGACCAGCGGCCCCACCGGGAGCGACTCGGCGGCCGGCGATGCCGTGGTAGCGGCGCACTTCCCCGGCGCCAGCACCAGCCCCACCCTTGCCCTCTTCCACTTCTCCCGGCCCATCTGGTCCGATCCCGCCCCATTGCAAGCAGTGGAGACCCAGATCACCCATAACTTCTATTTCCTCCGGGCCATTGGACCGCTCACCCCGAACGGCTATACGCTCACCCCTGCCCGATTGGCCCAGTTGCACCAATTGCTCGGCAACCCAGGCACTCTGCCCCGTGTCGAACCGGCGGGGAGCGTGGTATCGCCCGCCGAATATAACGCCTACCGCTCGACCGCTCAGTACATCAGTCCCGATGGGACTATCGTGCAGTGGTCGGCGGTGCTCCGCTACGGCGACAGCAGCAAGGCACAGGATGTCAACCAGATCCCCAATCTCCGTCACGCGGTCAC
>DATLQX010000332.1:0-5857 GCA_035534995.1 Chloroflexota bacterium
TTTTTACAGCTTGACAATACTTTACTAATTATTCACGGCTACAATATTCCTATGGTGGCTTGGTGTACATACTAGCACTGACCATCGAGAACAGTTCACCGTGACTGGCAGGGGAAACGATCCGGACCTGCTATGAGCGGAGTTCGTAGCTACATAGGATTTGCCGGAACAAGATGCTTTGAAAGAAGACGCCTAGCATGATCATTATGAAGAACAGGCTTATGAGCCTCCCGGCTGGCTTTGTGCGGGTATTCGTGGCAGCGCTCCTCGGACTTCTCCTGTTACCAGGATTAGTCGCTGTCCCTACCCACACAGCCTCAGCCGCGGTGCAGGCCGGCTTGACATTCAATAACGGCACGCTCCTCCGCGACCAGAGTAACGGTCGCGTCTACGTGTACTGGGATAGTGCGCGGCACTGGATCATGGATCCACCAACCCTGGACGCGCTTGGTTATGCCGGTACCAGTCAGACTCCTCTTACGTCCGACCAAATCGCCACTATTACCGATGGCAGTACGCTCGAGGTGAAGAAGGTCAACGATTTCGTCTATCCGCAAGCGCCAATCACAAGCTCCCAGGTGTCGCTCCTCCTGAGCAAGGCGAGCGCCAGCCCTGGCCAGAGCCTCACACTGAGCGGTGGCGGCTTTAGTGGCGGTGAAACACTCACCATTACCGCACCCGGCATCAGCTTCACCACGGACGCCGACGACAGCGGCAACTTTACCGTGACGGTCCCGGTTCCATCCGCCGTTACCCTCGGCTTACACCATATCTTTGTCCATGGTGACACGAGCGGAAACTTCGGCGTTGAGGTCTTCCACGTCATCGCTTCCGCCAGTGTACAGATAGCCGTGGCACCGCCGGCAGTCGCGCCTGGAACCAGCTTTAGTGTCACCGGCTCCGGCTTCCAAGGTGGCGAGAACGTGCGACTCTTCGTAGGCACGCTCACCGCGACCCAGGTTACGGCGGGAGCCGACGGCAGCTTCGGCCCGGCGAGGGTAACGGTGCCAGGCAACGCCCCGTTCCAAACCGTGACGGTGGTTGCCTTTGGCGCATCCAGCTCGCGCTTCGCGCACAAGGATCTATCGATCCAGGCCGTGACGGCGCCAACCGCGACGGTCACGCCAACCGCGACGCCTACGCCGGCGCCGCCCACACCTACGCCAACGCGGACTGCCGTGCCCCGTGCCGCGGTGATCACGCTTAATGCAGGGCAGACGCACCGTGGCTCGAGGGTGGTGGTGTCTGGCGATCACTTCCTTGCCGGTGAATCGGTAGCGATTCGCCTACATGGCCAGATCGTTCAGACGACCAGGGTCGACAGCGATGCGGACTTCTCCAACGTCACGTTCACCGTCCCTGGGAATGCGCCGTTCGGCACGGACTTCGTTACGGCGACCGGTGCCACCAGCGGGCGCGTGGCATCGGCAAAGCTTGTCGTCACGCCAGGCCCGATAAAGGTCATCGTCTCGCCGTCCATCGCCGTCTCGCCGTCCACCAGTCAGCGTGACAAAATGGTAGTGGTCGCCGGAGGAGACTTCCGGAGCGGAGAGCAGGTGGTTATCCGCCTGAAGAATACCATTGTGCAGTTCACGCGAGCGAACCGGGAAGGTGACATTCGCGCGGCGTTCCGCGTGCCGGTGCATTCGGCTATAGGCCGGCTCGCCGTAAAGGCTACGGGCATGAGGAGCGGCGCCGTTGCCGTGACATACCTCCATGTAGTACAGCCTGTGAAGGTGAGCGTCGTAGTGGCGCCCGATCGGGTCAAACACGGCCAGCGGATTACCGTGACAGGCCACGGGTACGCGGCCTTTGAAAAGGTGGTTGTGCGAGTGCGCGGGGCGTTTATGATGGCCGTGAAGACGAACCGCGTCGGCGCGTTCACCGCTAGCTTCCGACTTCCAAAGTGGATCCATAAGGGTGTCTATCAGCTGCAAGCAACAGGCACTCGCAGCAAGCGCGCGGCGGGAGAGAGGCTCATCGTGGTGTAACCCATATTCCTATCCAACGCCTGAAAGTAAGTCCCCCTTCGGAATCCGAAGGGGGACTTGCCGCGTCTGGGCACCTCGCGCCGCGCGCGCTGGGGCGCATGACTATTGCGGCAACATCTAGGGAGTAGCTTCTCTATAGTCACCGATCCAACGGGCATACGGCGCTCTGCCGTTGAGTTGCCGTAAGAGGCGGCGATCATCGGTCCAGAAGGGACACGCCGCCTGTTCGGCAAGAGCGAGATAGTGAGCGTCGTACGTCGCGGGAAGATCAAACCTCGCGGCGAGATTGAGGGCACGCTCGTGTAGACTGGAAGACGATTGGAGAAGGACCGGAAACGCCAGGAATCGGGTCAATAAGGTCCGCGCGTCGGCAAGCGAAAGGGCAGCCCGACTCGTGCGCAGACGCAGGATATTCGTGACCTCATAGGGCAGGAGGGTTGGCGCCACGATTGATTCGCCTGCATTGGCGGACGCCCTATACAGGGCAAGCGCTTCCTTCGAGTATTCCTCCGGCAGTACCCATTTCGCCGCAAGCGAGGCGTCAACGCAGATCATGCCCGTTGTTGGTCGCGTAAGGCTCGTGCTTCCGCCAACAATTCCCATGAGGGCGGTGAGAAGTACTCCCCGCCTCGGCGCGTCAGCAAGTCCGCTTGCAGCTTCATGGCTTGTTCGACCGCGGCCAGTGCTTGCGACTGCTCATCCTTGGTCAAACGGCGTCTCACAGTGTCCCCTTCTCGATCAGTGGCGCGAGCAGGCATGATTAGACCTTCAACATCGGTCTTTTTGAGCCGAACATGGCGCTCTCCAATGCGATAGGCAGGTAAACGTCCGCTATCGATCCACCGCCATACGGTGGACTTATTCACCTTGAGCCGGGCTGCTGCCTCGGCAACTGAAAGCGACTCTTCATCAAGAAGGCTTGACACAGGAATCAGTCTCCACGAAAGGTCATGATAGGTAGGTGCGTAGATGCTCATGCGTATGCATATAATAGCAAGTATTTCCCAATTCCGCCAAGCTGGAATCCGATTCAGCGAACGAGGAGCCATCCCTGCCATCCGTTCTCTCCGTGCTTCCGTGATTCTCGGACGCGCTGGATGCGTGTGCCCTCATGCCACCACGCGGTATACTGAAGCTTGCCCTGGCTGCCCTTTTGCCTACACCATAGGGACCACCGCCTTGCATCAGGAACTCGAGTGCTGGAGCCGCCGGCAACTGCATACGCGGTTCCGTGGCCCTTACGGCAAGGAAACCCTGGAGTTCCTCTGCACGATCCGCGATAAGGTGCTGGATCGGGCCGGTCTGCAACCGGGTGAGTGGGTGCTGGATGTCGGCTCGGGCGATGGGCTCCTGGCCTTTGGCGCCTTGCATCGGGTCTTCCCCGGCGGCCTGGTGATCCTGGACGACATTTCCCAGGATCACCTGGATGTCTGCACCGAGGTGGCCCGCGAGGCGGGTGTGGAGGAGCGGCTGCGCTTCGTCCGCAACGATGCTACCGATCTGCGCGATGTGCCGGACCACTCGGTGGACGCGGTGATCACTCGTTCGGTCCTGCTGTACGTGGAGGATAAGGCGAAGGCGGCGGCGGAGTTCCGCCGCGTCCTCCGTTCCGGTGGGCGGGTCTCGCTCTTCGAGCCGATCAGCTCGGCGGCCACCGCCGATCATCGATTCGGCATCGATCCCGGCCCGGTGGCGCTGCTAGCGGCCCGGGTCGAGGAGGCATTCCGCGCCTTGCAGTCTCCCCAAACGCAGGCCATGCTCAACTTCGACGAGCGGGATCTGTTGCGCGTGTTCGAGGCGGCCGGCTTCACCCACCTGGAGCTGGAGCTGCGGGCCAGCGTGAAGCGGGAGCAGCAGTCCCTGGCCTGGTTCGATGCCTTGCTGAACGGGCCTACCAACCCGCGCATCCCCACCATGCGCCAGGCGATTAGCGCCGCCCTCACGCCGGATGAGGCCGCCGCCTATCTGGCCCATTACCGGCGAGCGGTGGCCGGCGGACCGATCACCACCCGGCAGGCGATGGCGTATTTGTGGGGCAGCGTGGCGGAGTAGGAGCACAAAGATCTGACAGACCCGTGCGGTCGGCTAGTTCTTGATTCCAGTGCTTGGTGTTCGTCGATAGGAGCCAGTCTGGTTGGGCCAGAAGAGCGGCCACTAGGAGCGCGGCCGGCGTTCGTTCACTACCACCCGACCTCAGTCGGGGAATCGGACGCATGCACCGGAAACATTGCTGATTGACCGCGCCCACCTGGGCTATTCGGGCTGACCCCCCTCGGACTGGCCGCTCGCGTCGCGCGTGGTGGAGGCGCGCGCCCGATGCGCCGCCGGGACCAGATCGCCGACACGCCGCCGAACAGGAGCCGCGCCACGAAGAACATCGCCAGGGAGACGACCGCGCCCGCGATCCCCACCGCCGTCGACCAAATGGTCAGTCCGATGTTGTAACCAATAGAGGATGAGCGAGGCGGCCGCCGCCAGGCAGAACACGATCAGACCGCCCACGGTATCCATCAGATAGTGATTCGCGGTCACCACCACCGCCACCAGCAGGGCCACCGGATAGAGGAGAGCCAGCAGGCGGAGAATCCAGGGGCGCAGGGTTCAGGCCAGGGTGCAGCCTACGATCAGCGCGTAGCAGATGTGGATGCTGGGCATGGCCGCGTACTCGTCGTTGGCGTGCTGGCTGGGGATCATGCTCGCCACCGTATCCACGAAATGGTACGGGCGGCCGTTGTAGGTGAGGCCGGTGGTCATCCGCGGCGGCGCCACGGGGAAGATGTGATAGGTCACGAGGGCCAGGGTGTCGCAGATGAAGAAGGTGTTCCGCATTCGACTGAAGAGGTTGGTGCGGTAGTAGAACACCCAGAGAGCGGCGGCGATGAGGGCGATCGGATGGGCCAGCACATAGAACAGATTGGCCAGGCGGGTAAGCTGTGCCCAGCCAATGCTGACACCCAGCAGATGATAGGTATGATCGAGAGCCTGTTGCCAGGCGGGCTCGACGAAAAAGCCATGGGTCCGCTCGAAGGCGGCTACGTGCCGGGCGTTCTCCATCCCGGCGCGCGTGCCGTGCTGGCTGATCGCCTGCTGGATCAGTTCGTTCGCCGTGTCAAGGATGCCGATCACCATGATCTGACCGGCGAAGGTTTTCCCGGTACGCCGCATGATCCTTACCCCTCCGACCCCGCCTGCTCGGAGCTTTTCGCCCGTTTGTCGCGTCCGAACGCGAGCGCGAACTCGTCGTGGAGCACCAGGGCGGTACCCATGGCAATCGTGATCGAGGCGCCGAGGGTCAGCACCCGATTCACCAACATGATGCTGATCGCGGCGTTCCGATCGACGCCCAGGGCCACGAGCGCGCCCACGCCGCTTACCTCGGCCACCCCGATATCGATCGGCAGGGGGAAAATGAGGGAGAACGCCAGGCTGAAGAAGTAGGCGGCAAGCGCTTGGGTGAAGGTGAGGGAATCCTCCCCCACGCCCCGCGCCACGATGAACAGGCCCGATCCGGCGATGATCAGATACAGGGTGCCCAGCAGCACCGGAACGGTCAGTACCCGCGGGTGCAGCAGATCCCGCGTGCCCTCGCGGAAGGTACGGAGGCCGTCCAGTACGCCGCACAGGTGCCTGTTCTTGCTCATCCAGCGAGGGGTGCCGGCGGCTCCATGGTAGAGCCGGTACACAAGGGTGATCATCACGGCGAACACGAGGACGCCAATGATGATCACGGGGCGCAGCCAGCTGGTCCAGCTTCCCAGGCCCAGGATGACCACGCCGAGGAGCGAGACCGCTACCTCGATGAGCACGATCATGGTGGAGGCGCTGGCGGATCGCCCGAAGTCGCTTCCCTCGGCCTGCTGAAGCAC
>DATLQX010000333.1:0-3890 GCA_035534995.1 Chloroflexota bacterium
CGCGGAGCACCCAGGTCACCTACGCCAACGGGGTGACCATGATCACCACCAACGTGGGATCGCCACAACTCCCGTTCCTCCTCCGGGCAGTCTATTTCGTCTTCATCGGCTGGTGGCTGACCGCCCTCTGGCTGGCCCTGGCCTGGGTGTTCGTGGCCGCCACCCCGATCACCCTCGGGATGTCGCTCGTCCCCGCCTTCCTCATGTTCAATCGGGTGCCCCAGGTGCTCACGCTCCGCGAAAATTAGGCAACTTTTTCTCAAAGTAATTGAATCGGACTGGGGCATGGCGCGGGCACGCGGCATGTGGCACAATAGGGAGAGACGTTCACCCTTTCGCGGGAAGAATGGCTAATGATTACCGAGCTACGCGAGGATCTCCACACGGCGCGACGCCTGGCGGAGTCGGGCGATATGGCAGGCGTGCTTCGTACCCTTGACCAGGCGCTGACTGACCTCTCCGACAAGCGCCTGCTGACCATGCAAGAGGCGGCGGAACTGCTTGGCGTCAAATCGCCTGAGGCCCTGGCGCCAATCATGCACGGCCACGAGGTGCCGATCGAATGGCGAGATGGTCGGCCGCTGGTGGCGCTCTCGGACGTGGAGCGCATGGCGGACAGTGCGTGGGTCCAGCGTATGCGGGAGCTTGACCGCCTGCACGATCTCGCCGGCGACCTTGGCCGGGAGATGACCCAGGAGGAGATGGACGCGCTGGAGGCCGGCCGGCCGGGACACCTACCCTGGCGGCAGCCACGAGATCGCGCGGAAAAATTGGCGTGATCGCTCGCCGGCCGCCACGGGCGGTGCTGGACACGAGCGTCCTGGTTCCGGCACGCCTGCGTGCCGCCTTGCACGAGGCTGCCGATGGCGGGCAATTCATCGCTCTCTGGTCGCCGTGGATCATCGGTGAACTCTACAGGGTGCTTACCTGGCAGTGGCTGGAACGGACGAGGGACTACTCGGCGGCGAATTATGCGGACTGTGGACGGAGCGCCAAAGCCATGATGGCGCTGCTGATTGGCACCTGCGAGACCATCTCGCCCGTGCCACCCTATCCTCCGGTCTGGCCTACCCTTACGGATCCCGACGATTACCCGATCTGGGCAGCCGCCAGACTGGGCCGGGCAGACTACGTGGTTTCGAACAACACCCGCGACTTTCCGCCGCCCGATCCGGATGGCCGGCCTCACTACGAGGGCATTGAGTACCTGACTGGGCAGGCATTTCTGGACCGCCTGGTACGCGGCAACCGCTGATCGCGCGGGCATTACACCGAGCCATGGATGCGCTTGGTGTCCCTCATGACCCCTCCGCGAGGAGCGTACCCGGCACGGCCACCAGGGTGCCTCGGCGCGTGCCAGCGGATCATGACCATCCATCAGGGCGCGATCGGAGAGGTTGCAGGAGACGGCGTAGAGGATACAGGCCGAAATCGTGACAGTGCTATGCTGTAACCTTTCTCCACCCTGACCCGTTAGCCTGTAGAGAGAAGCCAGATCTGTCCGGGGAAATGAGGGGAACGTGAGAGTCGTGGGCTGGAGAACCCGTGGTGAGGAGACGGCTCCACGCCGCCGGCGGCGCTGGCTGCGCCGCATCCTGCTCGCCCTGGCCGTGGGGCTGTTGGCGATTGCCGCGAGCACCATCGCTCTGTTTCTGATCTATCCCCTCCCCTCCAACCTCAACCCCTACGTGCCCGCTCCTAGCACTCGCATCTACGACCGCCATGGACGCCTCCTCTACGAAGTGGTGGGACCGAGCGGCAGGCGGGTCATGGAGCCGCTGTCCTCCATCCCCCTCGCCCTCCGTCAGGCGACGATCGCCGCCGAGGATCAGTCGTTTTACCAGAATCCGGGAATCGATCCGAGGGCGATCGTCCGCTCGCTGTTCCTCGATGCCCAGCTAGGACGGGCCGCGTACGGCGGCAGCACGATCACCCAGCAATTGGTCCGCACCATTTTGCTCAGCCCCGCCGAACGCGAACAGCGGACGGTGGCCCGGAAGCTGCACGAGGCGTCCCTGGCCCTGCAGCTGAATATGCGCTACTCCAAGGACCAGATCCTTGCCATGTACCTGAACAACGTCTACTACGGCAACCTCGCCTACGGGGTGGAGGCGGCCTCGGAGGGCTATTTCGGCCGCCCGGTCGCCGCCCTCGATCTGGCCCAGTGCGCCTTGCTGGCCGGGATCCCCCAGGGCCCTACCCTCTACAATCCCCTGATCAATCCGAACCAGGCCCTTGGGCGCCGCCACGAAGTGCTGGCGCTCCTCCGCCGGGATGGCTATATCACCGCCGCGCAGGAGACTGAGGCGGATGCCGAACCGCTCGGACTCGCCGCGCCCACCACCAATATCCTGGCCCCTCACTTCGTCTTTTATGTCCTGGGTTTGCTGGAGCAACAATACGGACAGGCCGCGCTGGAAAAGGGCGGCCTGCAAGTCACCACCAGCCTGGATCTTAATCTCCAGCAACAGGCCGAGGCCACCGTGCGCTTCCATGTCAACCAGTTGACCAAGGATCACCTGGTCCACGACGGGGCGCTGGTCAGCATGGATCCCTCTACTGGGCAGATCCTGGCCATGGTGGGCAGCGCGAACTACAGCGACCCTACGATCAATGGGGCGGTCAACGTGGCTGTCGCCCCTCGCCAGCCGGGCTCGGCGATCAAGCCCTTCACCTATGCCGCCGCGTTCTCTCGGGACTATACGCCCGCCACGGTGGTAGATGACGTGCCCAGTGCCTTCCCCACCAAGGAGGGGACTCCGTTCGAGCCGCAAAACTACGATTTGCAGTTCCATGGCCCGGTCACCCTCCGTACCGCCCTGGCGAACTCCTATAACATCCCCGCCGTCAAGGTATTGGCCCATGTAGGGATCCCCGCCATGCTGAACATGGCGCACGCCGCCGGGATCACTACCATGAACGACGCGCGCCGCTACGGCCTGGCCTTGACCCTGGGCGGCGGCGAGGTGCGCCTGCTGGATCTCACCGATGCCTTCGGCACCTTCCCGGCGGGCGGCGTGCACCACGACCCGGTGGCGATCCTCCGCGTGGTCGATAGCACGGGGAAGGTGTGGCAAGAGTGGCGGCCCACCGCGGGACGGCGGGCCATGAGCCCCCAGGTCGCCTACTTGATTACCAGCATCCTCTCCGATAACAGCGCCCGCTTGCCGGCCTTCGGCGCCAGCAGTCCCCTGCTCCTCGACCGCCCGGCCGCCGCCAAGACCGGCACCACCACCGACTTCCACGATAACTGGACGGTCGGCTATACCCCCGATCTGGTCACCGGGGTGTGGGTGGGAAACGCCGACAACACGGCCATGCGTGACGTGACCGGGATCTCCGGCGCCGCCCCGATCTGGCACGACTTCATGGAGGGCGCGCTCCAGAATCTGCCGGTCAGTGATTTCCCGCGGCCGCCGGGCATCGTCCAGGAGACGATCTGCCCCGGCACCGGGCTGCCCCCGACCGCTGCCTGCCCTGATCGCTTCGCCGAGGTATTCATCGCCGGCACCCAGCCACGCGCGCCCGCCCACCCAGCTCCCTCGCCCGCCGTGGTGGCGCTGGGCGAACCAGCTACCGGGAGCCAATTCCAGATCAATACCGCGGTCCCGCTTGCCTACCAGCAGGCGCCGGTGCAGGTGCAAGCCAGCGGTATCCGTCCGGGCTCACTCCGCTTACTGGTCAATGGGCGCCTGGTCTACCGCTTTGCCGGCATGAGCGGCGAGTGGATGTGGCCGCTCCGTCCGGGAACCTACCGCCTCCAGGCTAGGGGCGAGGACATCCGGGGCCACCCCGTCCTGAGCGCCGTGTCCGTGGTACAGGTGCTCAAACCCCAAACACCTCTCTAGCGAACTTACCATTACCGTGTCATCATAGAAGGGATAGTAGTA
>DATLQX010000334.1:0-4636 GCA_035534995.1 Chloroflexota bacterium
ATGAGGAAAATCAGCATCACCCCGGCGGCGATCGAGAAGAGGCCGAAGACTACGAAAATGGACGTGAATACGCTGCCAAAGAGATCCGCGGCATTCAGACCGTTCTTCTTCAGCGGCTCCACATGATAATCGCTGATCGAGGCCAGCGCATTGTTGAGCGGCGCGCTCAGGCTGGCAGGCGCCTTCATGTTGGCCAGCGCGTCGGTCACGTCGGAATCGCTGAGGAGGCTTTTCAAGCTGGCGCTCTGCCCGCTTCCGGCCACCTGAGCCTGCAAGGTTTTGAGTTTGTTCTTGATCGTGGAGTCGCTCTCGCTGGAGATCGCCTTGGTCAGCGCCGCCTTCCCAGAGGGCGTGACGAGTAACGATTGCACCTGAGCCACCACCGAGGTATTGGCCAGCAAGGCCCGCAGTTGATTGGTGACGCCATCGCTGAACGATTCTCCACTGGTCAATCCGCCCTGGTTTGAAATGAGGATCTGGGTCACCGCGGTTGGCTGCCCGATCACGGTGCGCACCCAGCCAAGAGGGGCGATAATCGTGGGCTGGTTCGCCTGCCCGCGGCCGATCAGGCCGCCGGACGCCAGATTCTGGTTC
Organism: Chloroflexota bacterium; assembly: GCA_035534995.1. Taxonomy (GTDB): domain Bacteria; phylum Chloroflexota; class UBA5177; order JANWHV01; family JANWHV01; genus JANWHV01. The sequence goes on from DATLQX010000334.1 coordinate 595, forward strand.
TGAAGAATGGCCCGTACCCGCGCGGTCACCGGCCGATTGCCCACATAGACCAGGAGACTGTCACCCGGTTGGGCATTGAGGTCGTTGGCGGCCTTCAGGTTCAGATACACCTGGTTGGGGCCAAGCTGGCCAATCGTGGCGGTGCTACCATCCCTGGCGATCAGCGGGCCAAACGCGGCCGGAACATCGGTGGGAATCCCCGCCAGCACGTTCTGATTCTTGGTTTGCCCGGAGGTGAGATCCTGCAAGGCGGCGAACCGAGCCGTGACCGCCGTGTAGCCGTCCACGTTCTGGTTCGCCGCCAGGCTCGCCTCGACTTTACCCTGCACCGAAGGAGGAATATAAGTCACCCCGCCCGCGGCATTGGCTGATTGATTGGCGGCGGTGCTGGTGACCGACTCGTCAATAAAGCCCAGGCTCTGAATCGTGGCGTTGCGGATGGAGTAACTCACCGTATCCCCAGTGCTAAAGGCGCTGGTAATGATCACGGTGCTCAGCATCAGACCGACGATGATCAAAATGGTCTGCGCCCGCCGGCGAGGGATATTTCGCAGCCCCATCTTGAAGAACAACGAGTTACGCAGGGCAAGAACCGCCACGATAGCAGTGACGATCAAGAAAATGGCTAACATCCAGATCATGATCGTGTTCATCGAGAGGCCGAAAAGCGAATTCATCTACTATCCTTCCCGCGCCAAGCACGGAAAATTAGGGGCGTAACCCAAATCAGGATACCCGCCCCATCACTTGCTGCCTATCAAGTCTTTTACTCGAATGAGCCTCATAATCGCGATCGAGGGCGCCCATTCGGGGCGCGAAGCCAGCCGCCGTCATGGACCAAACGCGAGCCGCGCCCTTTTCCTCCCGATATTGCGTAAAGGAGTGGCTGTTTACGGCGTCCACCACCAGGGAGCACCACCGTGCCTGGCTTTGTGACGGTGCTTGGCGGCCCGCCCTTTCCTGGTACCTTGATTGCATGTATACCGAACCCGCCGCCATATCCATCCGCCTGGCCGCCCCGGATGAGGCCGGGACCATTCTGGCCTTAACCCAGGCCGCTTTCGCCGTGCACGAGGCATTGGATCCGCCGAGCAGCGTCTTTGACGAGACGGAAGCCGATGTGCGGCAGGCGATGATCGATGGCCAGATTCTGGTGGCGGACCGGGGCGAGGAGTTGGTCGGAGCGGCCCGCGTGCGGCCTCTTCCCGAAGAGGACGCACTGTACTGCGGCAGACTGGCCGTGGCCCCCGACCTCCATGGCGGCGGGGTGGGATCCGCCCTAACCGACGCGGTGGAGCGCCTGGCTGCCCAGCAGGGCTATCCAGCGGTCGTGCTCGGGGCGCGGGTGCAATTGGAACAGAATATTCGCTTCTTCACCAAGCGCGGCTACGTGCTGACCGGCGAACACAGCCACCCCGGCTACTCCCGCGTCACCTACCTCCGGTTCCGGAAGAATCTGTAGCTCCTCACCAGCGGCGGGCGCACTCGGGAAATCCCCCGGTTTATGTTTCCTCCGGTACTCTACACCGCGGCCTCTCCCACCCGCCGCCTATTGGGTTGCGCGAGGGCAGTGTACCCTGTGAGCAGGAATGATCGGCGGGCCGCTGTCGCTCGCCGCCCGGAGGAAAGGACAATACAGCCATGGCGGAACGGTTGCGGGTCGCGGTAGCGGGGGTACGGATCGGCGAGGGACACTTGCAAGCATTGGCCAACCATCCGCGGGCCGATATCGTGGCGATCTGCGATGTGAATCCGGATCTCTTGCGAACCGTGGCCGCCAAGTACAGCGTGGAACGGACCTACGACAACTACGATCACATGCTGGAACACGAGAAGCTGGACGGCATCTGCATAGCCACCCCGAATCGTCTCCATACCCCCATGCTGCGCGCCGCCCTGGCCCGCGGCCTTCATGTCCTGTGCGAAAAGCCGCTTACCCTCGATACCGAGGAAGCGGAAAACCTGCTGGTCGAGGTGCGTGAGGCAGGGGTCACGCACGCGATAAACTTCAGCAACCGGCCCAATCCAGCTGTTTCCTACGTCAAGGAACTGATCGAGAGCGGCACCCTTGGCCGGGTCTACGAGATCCACCTTACCTATCTGCAGGACTGGCTGAGCGACCCCGCCGCCCCCTATACCTGGCGGAACAGTCGGGCCGAGAGCGGGAGCGGCGCCCTGGGCGACATTGGATCGCATGTGCTGGATCTGGGCCGGCACTTCCTGGGCGAAGTGACGGCGGTGAGCGCGCACACGGGGATCGTCAACCGCGAGCGCGACCTCCCGAACGGGGAGCAGGCAGTCGTGGATGCCGACGACCTCGCCTATCTGCACCTACAGTACGAACGCGGCGCCCACGGCCTCCTCCGAGTCTCGCGCGTGGCCCGCGGACGCTGCGATGTGCGCCGGATCGAGTTGTTCGGGGAACGCGCGTCCCTGGTGCTGGAAATCGACTACGAAATCAGCCGGGTCCTCCGCGCCGACGATCTCACCCTCTGGCGCGGCGATCGCTTTCGCGAGGTGTTCGCGCATGACACCCGGTCGAGTACCTGGGGCGGCAACGTGACCGCCTGGGTGGACGCCTCGCTAGCCCGGCGCCCGATGAGCCCGAACTTCGAGGATGGCGTGCGCTGCCAGCGGATCCTAGACGCAGCCCTCCGCTCGGCCGAGGACCAGCGCTGGGTGGAGGTGGCGCGGTAGGAAGGTGGCAGCGAGCATGAGCCCGTCGCGGGATGCCTGTCCGCGCGCGTTCAGGCAAACAGCTCCGCCAGAGCCAGGGTGAAACCGGGGAGCACGTCGCCGCCGTCCACCGCGTCGCCAAGGCGGAGGGTGCGCGGCGTCTCCTCGCCAGGCGTCCACAGGTCAAGTTCTTGCCGCTCAGGCCAGACTACCCACACCAGGCGCGCCCCCCGACTCAGCCACAACCAGGCTTTTGCCCCCAAAACTGGCCGAAATTGACTGGGCGAGGCGATCTCCACCGCCAAGTCAGGTGCCCCGGGAATGTAGGCATTCCTGGTTATCGTGGCCAACCGCTCAGCCCGCACGAAGGACACATCGGCGCCCAGGATAGTCGAACCAGAATCACCAGGAACGGTCAGATCAAAGCCGGCATCTCCCGCGAACACGCGGCCCAGGCCATTCGCCTTGACGAACGCTCGAAGCGCGCCGCCAATCTCCATTTCGAGATAACCATGATCCGGCTTCGGTGGCGGCATGCGAACTAACCTTCCCTCAACCAATTCATACGCCCAGCCATCATCCCGCAAGCCGGCCAGTTCATCGGCCGTGTACTGACGCCCGGCGGCCTCCGGCACGGGCTCGGCCCACGGCGCCACCAGTACATCCGTGATCACGGCTCCCCTCCCTGCTGACTCATGCCTCATAGTCCAAGTATACTTTGCCATGCACCATGTCGGGACGCGGATTTCCGGAGGAATGAGCGCCGCCCCTACCCGAACCCCAGCCCCCGTTCCTTGAGGCTCACGTACCGCTGGCGCCCTATTACCAGATGGTCCAGCACCTCGATGTCCATCAACTTCCCGGCGTCCACCAGGGCCCGGGTCACCGTCACGTCCTCCGGGCTGGGCGAGGGGTCGCCGCTGGGGTGGTTGTGGACCACGATCATGGAGGTCGCGTTGTGGCGCACCGCCTCGCGGAAAAGCTCGCCCACCCGCAGTCCGGCGCTGTTCACCGATCCCCGGTAAATGGTGGGGATTGCCAGCACCATGTTCTTGGTATTAAGCAGCACGGTGCGGAGGCACTCTTGCTCAAGGGTGCCCATCTCCAGCATCAAGAGATTCGCCACGTCCTGGGGCGACCGGATGGAAGGCATCTGGGCGTCCTCCACCATCAGGCGCCGGCCAAGCTCCAGCGCCGCCTTGAGGGCGCAGGTCTTGGCCGCGCCCATCCCGCGGACGGCGGAGATGTTGGCGAATACGGCCCGGAACAGCCCGGAGAGACCGCCATGCTCGACCAGCAACCGCTGGGAGAGCGACACCACGTCCTCGCCCTCGCTGCCCACGCGGAGCAGGATGGCAATCAACTC
>DATLQX010000335.1:0-5510 GCA_035534995.1 Chloroflexota bacterium
CGTGGTGGTGGAGCGGGGGGAGAGCGCCGGCGGCCCGCCCCCGGTCTGGAGGATGGGCTACGCGCGCATCCACGTGGACCCCAGGGAGCGGGCGATCCGCCTGAGCGTGGCCGCTCCCACCGCGCACGTGGCGCCCGGCCAAACAGTCGCCCTGCATCTTCACGCGGTCGATTACCAGGGGAAGCCGGTCCAGGGCAGCTTCTCGCTCGGGGTAGTGGATCAGGCGGCCCTGGCCCTGGCCGGGGATAGCGGAAGCGGCGCCGATCTCCTGGATACCTTCTACGGGCTCCGCGAATTGGGAGTCTTCACCTCGGACACCCTCAATATCAGTCCTGAGCAGTTGATCACCAAGCAACCACTCCGACAGCCGCCGATGTTCCGTTCCGAAGTCAGCAGTGGTGCTGTCTCCCCTCGCGCCACCCCCGCGCCTCAAGCCGCGGACGGGACCGCCAACCATGCGGCGAGCAAGGCGGGCGGGCCCACGATCAGTGTGCGGCAAAACTTCGCCGATACCGCCTACTGGAGCCCGGCGGTGATCACCGATCCCCAGGGGAACGCGACGGTGAACGTGCCGCTCCCCGACAATCTGACCACCTGGCATATTCTGGGCCAGGGAATCAGCGCCCAGAGTCTGGTCGGAGTCGCCGTCACCAACCTGGTGGCTACCAAGGATCTGGTGCTCCGCCCGCTCCTGCCCCGCTTCTTCACCCTGGGGGACAAAGCTCTGGTGGGAGCAACGGTCAACAACAACACCGGCCGGCCCATGAACATCTCCCTCCAACTCCTGCTGACCAACGGCGCGCAGGCGCCCGCCCTGGCGCCGGCGGCCGGCCGGCTGATCCACCTGGCGGCCGGGGCCGAACAGGATGTCACCTGGCCGATCAGTCTCACCGCCCTGGGCACGGCCACCATACAGATACGGGCAATCGATATCGCGCGTCAGGCCACCAACGACGCCGTGCAAATGGCGGTGCCGGTCCAGGAAAACAGCACCCCCGAAACGGTGGCGACGGCCGGCGACGCTGGAGCCAACACCCAGGAGGCGGTCCAGATCCCGACCGGGATCGAGCCCAACGAGGGCGCGCTCACCGTCACCCTGGAGCCCACCCTGGCCGCCGGACTGCGGGTGGGGGCCGATTTCCTGGCCAACTACCCCTATGATTCCAGCATCGACCTGGCGGCGCGGGCCCAGGGCTACGCCGAACTGGGCCGCCTGCCGGCCCGCGCTTCCGTGCTCACCGCCAGGGAACGGGCGGGACTCTCGGCCCAGATTACCAGGCAGGTGCAACAGCTCTACCAGATGCAGCACGGCGATGGCGGCTTCGGCTGGTGGATTGACGACCCATACAGCGACCCCTACATCACGGCCTATATCCTCCGTGCCCTCACCGTGGTCCGCGACCAGGGATACGCGGTGGACGCCACGGTGCTCAGCAATGCGGTGGCCTACCTGGAAAGCCAGACCCAGAGTCCCGCCGCTCTCAACGCGGGCGCCAACTACGACGCCAATCTGCAAGCGGAGATCGTCTACGCCATTACCCGCTACGGGCGGGGCGCCGCGGTAGCTGGGTTGGCCGGCCAGTTGTTCACCGCCCGCTATCTGCTGGACCGCTTCGCCCAGGCCGATCTCGCGGCGGCCCTGAGCGCCCAGCACACCAGCGCCGCGAGCGCCGAGGCCCATACTCTGCTGGCCGATCTGATCAGCGCCGCCAAGATCAGCGGCGCCGCGGCCCACTGGGAGGAGGGAAGCTACGATTGGGGCGCCCTGGATTCCGACATCATCACCACCGCCAACGTCCTGGACGCGATCCTGACCATTGACCCGCATAATCCGCTGATCCCAAACACGGTGCGCTGGATCATGGCCGCCCGAACCGCGAACGCCTGGGAAAGCACCGAGGCTACCTCGCGGAGCCTGGTCGGTCTGGTGGACTATATCACCCACAGCGGCGAACTGAACGGCAACTACCGGTACACCGTGCATCTCAACGGCAGCCTCTGGGGGAGCGGCACGGTCAACGCCGCCAACCTGACCCAGAACCGCGTCCTGAGCCGGCCCCTCGGGACGGCGGCCCCGGCGGGGAGTACCCAGCGGATCAGCATTGGCCGCGACAATCTGCCGGGCCATGGGCAACTGCACTACGTGGTCCGCCTCCAATACTACCGGCCGGTCAACCACATCCGTCCCGTCTCGGCGGGGGTAGGGGTGACCCGGACCTACCTGACTCCGGGCGGGAACAGCGCCGCCCTGGGCAGCACGATCCGGGTCCGCCTCACCGTCACGGCGCCGCAGGATCTCTTCTACGTCACCCTCGAGGATCCGTTACCGGCCGGCTGCGAATCGGTGGATACCAGCTTGAAGACCACCAGCCAACTGGCCCAGATCAAGAACCAGACTACCATCCCCGCCGGTACCAACGACCTCACCTGGTATGTGACCCATACGGATCTCCGAGATAACCGGACCGTCCTGTTCCTGGGCTACCTACCGGCGGGCACCTATCAATATACCTATCTGATGCACTGCACCACCAGGGGGACGTACCACACCCTGCCCACCCACATCCAGCAGTCGTACTTCCCCGAGGTGTTCGGGCACGGAGCCGGGAGCTTCTTCACCGTCCGCTGACCCCGCGAACGCTTCATACTGGATCAGAGCCAGGTACCTCGTCGGGACGAGGTACCTGGCTCTGATCCTAAAATATCCATTGTCGGGGTATTGTGAGGGTGCTGTCCCTCGCGGCAATCCTTGCCGCGTCTCATACTGGGAAGCGTTGAGAGATACGCCCAGGAGGAAAGGACATCCAGTGACGCTCACCATCACCCCACAAGCCGAGTTCCAAGCACTCTTCGCCGGCCAGGCCGATCTCGTGGCCGACCCCTATCCCCTCTATCACCGTCTACGGAGGGAGAATCCGATCTATCCGATCGGCCCGCAGTACGTGCTCACCCGCTATGCCGACATCGCCGCCGTGTTGCGCGATCCCCGCTTTTCCTCCGACGGCAATAAGGGCAGCCGCCGCGGGGCCGCGCTGGCCGCCCTCGCCGAGCCCGCGGCCGGCCAGTTGCGGGAGATCTTCGCGCTCACCGGCCTGTGGATGCTCTTTAGCGACGCGCCGGACCACACCCGGCGACGGGCCCTGGCCAACCGCGCCTTCACCGCGCGCCGGGTGGCGGAGATGCGCCAGAGGATTCAGCGTTTGGTGGACGAACTGCTGGACCCGGTGGCCGGCACCGGCACCATGGACGTGATCGCGGATCTGGCCTATCCGCTGCCCGTGATCGTGATCGCCGAACTGCTGGGCGTCCCAGTCGAGGATCGCGGCCTGATCAAGGGCTGGTCGAACCAGATGGCCCTCTTCTTTGGCGCCAATTTCCGCAATGTGGGCGAGATGTATCGAGCCATGACCGAGTTCCGCGTCTATCTGGGCGATCTGGTTGCCCGGCGGCGGCTCGTGCCGGGCGATGATCTCCTCACGGCGCTGGTGCGGACTACCGATGGGGGCGAGGAGTTGAGCGAGGAAGAGTTGCTTGGCCTGTGCATGCTGCTCCTCTTCGCCGGTCACGAGACCACCACCAACCTGATCGGGAACGGCCTACTGGCCTTGCTCCGCCACCCGGATCAGCTTGCCATCTTGCGGCACGATCCGACCCTGATCGGTTCCGCCGTGGAGGAATTGCTGCGATACGACAGCCCGGTGCAAGGCACGCCCCGGATTGCTACCGAGGAGCTGACCCTGGGCGAGACCACGATCCAGCCCGGCCAGACCCTCCTCCTTCTCTATGGCGCGGCCAACCGCGATCCGGAGCGTTTCCCCGAGCCGGACCGCCTGGACCTCACGCGGCGGGATACCAAGCACCTGGCCTTCGCGCACGGAGCGCATTTCTGCTTGGGGGCCGCGTTGGCCCGGATGGAGAGCCAGATCGCGCTGAGTGCCCTGACGCGCCTGGCGCCCGATCTCCGTCTGGCCGAAAGCGAGGTCGAGTGGCGCCCGAACGCCCTGATGCGCGGCCTCAAGGTGCTGCCGGTGCGATTCAGTCCAGGGCCTCGGCGCGGATAAGCGGCGGGATCAGGGCTCGCGCACTTCATCAAGGCTGCCGGCCAGGGCCGCCTTACGCAGCAGGGTGGTCAGGGCGGGCGTATCGGCGGTAGCGATACGCGCCGCCAGATCGGCGGGCACCTCACCGAAGCGGGTGTGAATCAGGTCGAGCAGCACCTCACGACGCGCGTGTAATTCGCCCTCGGCAATGCCGGCTGCTTTACCTTCCTGCAGCTTTTGCTGGCTCCAGGTGAGTTCCAGGGTTTCCATGGTGTCTCCTTCGCGGGTCGTTCGCCCAAGATACTCGGCACTTTCTCGCGGATTGAGGACAAGATACCGCTGTACGAAATCAATGAGCAGAGTCTGTCGGGCCGGATCCAGCCCGCTTGCATGCACCCGCTCGGCTGCCGTGGCTCGTATATCCACTTTACTTTCTGTTTGCCGTCGCATCAAGGCCGCCAGAATACTGCCCAGGATGGGCTCGGCGGTCAGGTAGTCGGCGGCGGCGAGCGATCGCAGCCCAATCAGCCAGTAATCCAGCCTGGCATAGTCGCGCCCGAACACCCTCTCGTTGTAGCGAGCCAGTTGTATGCCGCCGCTCGTGAAAGGAAGGAGCGCGATGGAGATGACCGGTGGGCCGTAGCGATTAGTCAGGGTGGCGTTGTATTGCCACATCCGGAACTCGAATTTGGCCTCAACCTTGCTTTGCGCCTCGGTATGCACCAACACCGTTTCGGAGTTGCCATCACGCGATCGGACCCGCCCAACCACATCGGCGGTCCGCATGGCTCCTTCCGGCAAATCGGTGATGGTTTGCGGGTCCAGCAGCGTGATGGCGTCGGGTACGATGGCGTCGGCGATCTCGGGGACGAATAACCGCAGGAAATCGGAAAAGAAGTGCCAGAGCAAGCCCTTGAAATACTGATCGTGCGTCATTCTCTCTCCGTTACCCTACCGTCAGATCAGAAACGCGCTCTAATCATCATCAATAGAGGTTGAGGCCGTCAATGGCGCGATAATCGGCGGTATTTCGGGTGACCAGGGTGAGACGGTGGGTGAGGGCGGTGGCAGCTATCACGATGTCGAACGCGCGCTGCCGAACAGAACGGCCTTTCCGCCGCAGCTCGGATCGCACCAGAGCAGTTCGCTTGGCAACCGTGCGGCTTAAGGGCAAGACAGGAACGGTCTGGATGAACACGCGCACAAGCCGCTCAGTCTGCTTGGGGTCGGCACTCGTATAGATTCCCTCGTATATCTCAAGGAAGGTAATGATGCTGATAGCTATGCCGTCTGGAGTAAGAGAGGCAATGAGCGCTGTCGCCGTGGAGTCGCCCTGGATATGGTCGATGACCCAATCCGTGTCGATGAGATACTTCATAGAGTGACATCAGGACGGTCAGAGCCCCGTGCTTCCTTGATGTCCTTCTTGAGCTGCTCTCCGTCGATAAGCCCTTTCCAGGCGCCCGCTGT
>DATLQX010000336.1:0-3730 GCA_035534995.1 Chloroflexota bacterium
TATAGTGGACCCAGGAAACTGGACCACGGAAGGGAGAAGGATAAGCTAGACTGAGAGCGATGGAAACGAGGAAGCACTATAGTCCGGCCTTCAAGGCCCAGATCGTGCAGGAACTGCTGCGCGAGGAGAAGACAGTGGCGCAACTGGCCAGTGAGCACGGCATCCATCCCACCCAATTGCACAAATGGCGGAGCATCGCGGTGGAAGGCTTGCCCGCCTTGTTCAGCCGAACGGACAGCACCACCCAGCTCAAGGCCCGGTATGAGGAGCAGTTGGAGGATTTGTACGCCCAGTTGGGGAGGGTGACCACGCACCTCGCGTGGCTCAAAAGGAAGGCTGGTCTCGAAGCTGGACCGTACTGAGCGGGCCGCCTTGCTGGAGCGGTCGGGTGGCGAGTTGTCGGTGCGGACCCAGGCTGATCTGTTGGGATTGCATCGCTCGACCCTGTATTACCAGCCGGTCCCCCCGACGGCGGCGGAAGTGGCGCTCAAGCACCGGATTGACGAGTTGTACACCGCGCATCCCTATTAGGGGAGCCGGCGGCTGGCGGTAGTGTTGCGCCGAGAGGGGGTGGTGATTGGTCGGAAGGCGGTGCAGCGGCAGATGCGGGAGATGGGGATCGCCGGGGTCGCCCCCGGCCCGCATACCAGCCGGCGTACGCCGGGCCATCCAGTCTATCCCTATCTCCTAGGGGCAATCACCAGCCGCTATCCCAATCATGTCTGGGGCATCGACATTACGTATATCCGCCTGCAAGCGGGTTGGCTCTATTTGGTGGTGGTGTTGGACTGGTATTCGCGGTTCATCGTCAGTTGGGAACTGGATCAGACCCTCGAATTGCCCTTCGTGTTGCGGGCCACCCGGCGAGCGTTGGCGGACGCCAGGCCGGCGATCTGGAACAGCGACCAAGGCAGTCATTTCACCAGCCCGCAGTATCTGGCCCTCCTTCAGGCTGCCGAGGTGCGGATCAGCATGGATGGCAAGGGGCGGGCCTTGGACAACATCTTCACCGAACGGCTCTGGCGGACGGTCAAATACGAGGAGGTCTACCTGCACAGCTATGAGTCCCCCCGCGAGGCCCGCCGGCAGTTGAGCCGGTATCTGGCCTTCTATAATCAGGAACGCCCGCACCAGGCGCTGGCCTACCGCACCCCGGCGGAGGTCTATCGCGCCGCGCCCGCGAGCGGCCCCGCGGGGCCGCTCGCGTCCCACAACCAAGCAGAGAAAGGAGGATAGTCTCGCTTAGCACCCCTCATTTCGTGGTCTTGACAACCGGGTCCACTTTAAAGGGGCCTCCTGCGTGGCCGTCAACGTGACCGAGCCCACGCGCGCGCGGAGAAACGCGGAACGCGCGCAACAGGCGTCGGAGGAGTTGGCCCAGTTACGCAGTGAGTTCGTGGCCGCGGTCAGCCACGAGCTGCGTACACCTCTCACGGCGGTCATTGGCTATGGGGAGCTTTTGCAGGCCCATTGGCAGCGAATGACCGAGGCGCAACGCTTGGATAAGATCGACCGTATGGTGTTGGCGGCCAACCGTCAGAAGCATTTGGTCGAGGATCTGCTTTTGCTGACCCAACTGGAAGGAAAACTGCCCGCGCCCCCATGCTCCGCGGTCGCGCTCTATCCCATGGTCCGGCAGGTCACGCGGGAAGCGCAGGGTATCTATCCCGGCCAGCACGTGAACCTCGTGGGATCCAGGCGCCTCCGACTGCGCGCCAACCCACAGCGAACCCTGCAGGTGCTGGCGAACCTGATCGACAACGCGGCGAAATACTCGCCGGCCGGCAGCGAAATCACGGTCGAGTGGAGCGTGAAAGACGATTTCGCGGTGATCCGCGTGAGCGATAACGGAGCTGGGATTCCTGAATCCGGCAAGGCACAGCTCTTCACCCGATTTGGCCGGGTACCAGGAAGCCAAATTCGCGCTGGCCGAGTGGGCACGGGCCTGGGCCTCTATCTCGGCCGTCAACTGGCGCGCGCCATGGCGGGAGAGCTTGATCTGGAAAGCACCGGTCCCACCGGGAGCACGTTTCGCTTATCCCTGCCCGTCAACCTCTAGCACGCTCACGAGGCACGCCGCGCCTCGCGGGCCGCCCAGCTTGCCAAATCATCTCCCGGCAGGGGACGGCTTACGTAATATCCCTGGGCAACGGTGCAGCCAAGCGCGCGCAACACGTCCCATGCCTCCCGCGTCTCCACCCCTTCCGCCACCACGCTCAGACCGAGCGCCTGCGCCAGGGCCACCACGGCTCGCACGATGGCTGTATCTTCAGGATTCCGTGAGGAACTCAGCCCCAACACGAAGGATTTGTCGATTTTCAGCACATGCACCGGCCATTGTTTGAGATAGGCAAGACTGGAGTATCCAGTCCCGAAGTCGTCTACCGCCAGGCGGACCCCAAGGGCGCTCAGGCGAGTGAGAACGTCCAGAGTGCGGCTGGGATCGGCCATGAGGGCGCTTTCGGTGATCTCCAGAGTAAGCTGGCGGGGACTCGTCTCGTACTGCCGCAGCAGGTTCGCCACCGTTTGGGGGAGGAATGGGTCGTGGGCGGAGAGATTGACCGATAGCGAGAGCTGCAAACCATGCTGCCGTCGCCACGTTTGGGCCTGGGCAAGCGCGGTCTCCAGCACCCACCGGGTCAGAGGGACGATCACATCACTTTGTTCGGCCAGAGGGATGAATTGGTCGGGGGGAATGTCCCCTTGCACCGGATGCGGCCAGCGCGCGAGCGCCTCCACTCCCAAGAGGCGGCCGCTGGCCAGATCGACGAGCGGCTGGTAGTGGAGGCGCAAGCCTCCCTCGGCCAGAGCCTGGCGCAGGGCGCTCACCCTGGTGAGCCGGGCCGGGCTATGCTGATCGGTATCGGCGGAATAGACCGCGTACCGGCTCCGAGAGCGCTTGGCGACATACATGGCCACGTCGGCGTGGCGGAGGAGCACCGGCACATCGGTTCCATGGTCCGGGCAGATGGCGATCCCGATGCTTGCCTCGATCACCAGCGGCTGCCCCTCGACCACGATTGGGGCTTCGAGGGCCCGAAGAAGGGTGAAGGCGACGTGGATCGCTCCCTCCACGTCGGTTTGAGGCAGCACCACCGAGAACTCATCACCGCCCAAGCGAGCTACCGTATCGGCCGCGCGGATAACCGAGCGGAGCCGAGCGCCCATCTCGCGCAACAGTGCGTCACCAGCATGGTGACCCAGGGTATCGTTGACTTCCTTAAACCGATCCAGGTCCATCAGAATCAAGGCCAGGGAGCTATCGGTGTGCCCGGCGGCCTCAATGGCGTGCGCGAGCCGCTGATGCAGCAACAGGCGGTTGGGAAGCGTGGTTAAGGCGTCAGTGGTAGCCATGGTAGCCAGTCTTACCCGCTCGGCCTGTTCATGCTCCAACAGGCGAGCATTCTCCACCGCCGTGCCCACATGGTGGGCGAGCGCCAGGAGTGGGGCGGCATCCTTGGGGCAAATGGGGAGCCCGCTGAGCAGATTATCCACCGAAATCACCCCAGTCACCCGGTTACCCGAGCGAATGGGCACCATCAGGTTATGCGTGGGCCGGCCATCGTAGAGGTACAGGAGATCCGGGGGGCATTCAGCGGCGGCATCGGCGGTGCAGTAACACTCCGCCCCTTGCAGCACGGCGGCAAAGCCGGGGATCCGCCAGATGACGCTGCTGGAACCCAGCGTGAGGCTGCGATCCATGGGCTTTGTTTGCCTGCCCTGGTCGTCG
>DATLQX010000337.1:0-3307 GCA_035534995.1 Chloroflexota bacterium
CCGGCCGTGCCCAGTCCACGGACGAACGATGCCCGCGCGACTAGATTGTCGGGTTGGGTGGTCCGGATAGGTGCGTGCCTAGGGTGCTTTCCTCGGAGGGGGATCCGCGTGGGCTGGGCGGATGCCCGCAAGTAGCGGCCAAAGAAGTACTCATCCAGGCTGTAAGGGCCTGGTCCGGTAAGGGTGAGGGTAAGCCAGCCCATGGCATACGGAAGGTCGGCCCCCAGGAAGTACGGATGAACGTTCCAGGAGGCAGTGAGAAAGAAGGTGAGGCTGATCAACATGCCGCCCAGGGAACTGAAGCGGGCCAGCAGTCCGGTGAGCGTGGAGATACCGATCAGCATCTCGCACAGAGCGATCAGGGCGCCGAAGAACTTGGCCTGAGGGATCGCCAGGCTGGTCAAGAGAAACGAAAGCGGCGATCCCGCGTGGACGTAGCCACTCAACTGATGGCCAATGAACCCTGGCGCGGTAGGGCTGAAGAATTGCGGATCAGTGAACTTTTGTAACCCAGCATAGAGGAAGGTAGCGCCCAGAAATAAGCGGGCCGGCAGAATGGCGGCGGCGGGAATCTGGCCAGGCGGCCGATGCACGTTCAGGATCCTATCGAGCTTGGGAATGGCCAGGACGCGGCCGACAAGAGGGGATCGGGCAAGGCGCTCAAGCATGATGATTGACGGTCCTTTCAACGGGAGGTGACGCTTCTCAGCATAGTCAGGCGGCGTGATCATTTGATGATCATGACATGGTGGTATGTTTAGCCCTGGAAGCGTTGCCTGAACGGGGGTGGTGAGCGTGTATCTGCTGATCGTGGAGGACGACCGGGCCCTGGCCGACATGTTGCGGCGGAAATTGGTGGGTCGGGGCCACCGCGTGGATATCGTCCCCGATGGCCGGGCGGCCCTGGAACAGGCGGCCAGCGGCGTCTACGACGCGGTGATCCTCGACCTGATGCTTCCCCACCTGGACGGTATCTCCGTGGCGCGTCAATTACGCGCGGACGGAGTGGGAACCCCCGTGATTATGCTCACGGCGCGCGACGCGGTTCAGGATCGAGTAGCGGGTTTTGGGGCCGGGGCCGATGATTACCTAGTCAAGCCCTTCGCCTTCGAGGAGTTGGAGGCGCGGCTACAGGCGGTGACGCGCCGGGGTGCCCTGGCTCCCGAGTCCGAGGTGCTGGTAGTTGGCGACCTGATCCTGGATCGCCGGTCGCGGGAGGTGAGCCGTGCCGGCAGGCCCATTCCCCTGGCTCCGCGCGATTTCGCGCTCCTCGAATACTTGATGCGCCATCCGGGCCAGGCGCTAAGCCGGACCGTCATTTTAGAGCGGGTGTGGGACTATGGTTTCGAGTCGTTCGCCAATGTTGTCGATGCCACGATTCGGCGCTTGCGCAAGGCCATCGACGAGGGATACGACCAGCCGCTTATCCAAACCGTGCGTGGCCTTGGCTACAAAATCAAGGCATAGCGCGGGCGCCGCACCGTGAGGCTCCACCTGCTGCCAAGGACGCAGAGGGCGGAGGATGCCGCCACCGTGCCGCTGCGCCGAATCCGCCGCCAACTGGCGGCGCTGGTGGTTGGGCTGATTTGTGTCCTGGTGGCCGCGCTCCTGGCGGTGGTCTACGTTAGGACGCAGGCAACCAGTCTGGACTCGTTACGGACAACCTTGCGTGAACGCGCCCAGAGCGAGGTCTATCACCTAGCGTCGCCGGCTAGCCCCGGCATGGCAAATCAGGCACTCCGCGAGTCCGTCCGTGAGGAGCAAGAGCGCGGGGATCTCTTTATCATCTTCGCCGATCCTCATCTCAAGGTGCTGGGCGGCGCGCTTGGCCCATTCGCCGGCACGCTGGCCGACCGCGCCGGCGCCGCCGAGGCCATGCGGCGTCGCTCGCCCTTCTATTCCACACGGGAAATCTCCAGCGACCAGCGGTATCTGATTTGTAGCGTCCCGGCGATCACGCATGGCCGTGTGGTGGGAGTGGTGCAGACCGGCGCCTCCGAACGGTCCTATGAACAAAATCTGCATGCCCTGCTGGAATCGATGGTGCTGGTCAGTGTGTTCGGTCTGGCCGCCTCGGGGGGCATTACCTGGTTGGTGGTCCGTTTGGCGCTCACTCCCATTCGCTCCTCGCTGGCGCGCCAGCGAGGCTTCGTGGCCGACGCCGCGCACGAACTGCGCGCTCCCCTGGCTATCCTTCGCACGGCGGCGGAGTTGTGGCTCGAGCCGGCCAGTATGGAGGACCAGCAGGAGGCGGTGGAACAGGTGCTTTCCCAGGGGGCGCATCTGGCCCGCCTGGTGGATGATCTCTCGCTCCTCGCCCGAGCCGACAGCGGCGCGGTAAGCATTACCCACGAGCGCGTGGATCTAGCCACCCTGATCCGGGAGACGGTAAGTGGGGTGGAGTTGGTGGCGGAGGAGGGCGGGATGCGTCTGGAGGTTCGGGCGGAGAGCCTCTGGATTCGTGGCGATCCGGGACGTTTGCGCCAGCTCCTGTTGATTCTGCTGGACAACGCGCTCAAGCACGCCCCCGAAAGCGAGACGGTGACCGTGACGGCGCGGCGCCAGGGCAGCCACGCCGTGCTGTCGGTGCGGGACCTGGGACCAGGGATCGATCAGCAAGACTTGCCGCGCCTTTTCGACCGCTTTTACCGGGCCGACCGCGCTCGCGCCGGAGAAGGGACCGGGCTCGGTCTGGCGATTGCCCGCTGGATCGCGGTAGCCCATGGGGGACAAATCCGGGTCGCCAACGCCCCGGATGGAGGCGCGGTGTTTACCGTGACCCTTCCCCTGGGAGGCCCGTAGGCGCGCACGAATCGGAAACGTTCCCTCGACCGCGCGATTCCTAATCCAACGGCCTCGGCCTGCTTACCGAGCCGGCGGGCTCGACGTGGGTAGGCACGAGCACGCGGCGGGGCGCCTTTCCTCCCAGGCCCTCGCGAATGAGGTCGATCGCCGTCCGGCCAATCGCCTCGCCTGGTTGGATCGCGCAGGTGATCGCGCGAATGCTGATCGGGAATGCCTCTACCGGGTCGATCCCCACCAGGGAGAGATCGTCAGGTATCCGCAAGCCGAGGCGATCGGCGGCCCGGATCGCCAGCAAGGCCAGCCCGGCGTTGGTGGCGAAGAGGGCGGTGATCCGTGGATGGCCGTGCAGATAACCGGTGAACCGCTCCACGATGTCCTCCGGCATTTCCCAGGGTTCGGGTATGTCTCGGAGGCGCTCTTCCGTATAGATCAGCGAACGATCGAGTGAGATCCCGGCGGTCGCCAGTGCCTGCGAATATCCTTCCAGCCGATCCTCGATCGC
>DATLQX010000338.1:0-5176 GCA_035534995.1 Chloroflexota bacterium
GGCACCTTGCCCGGCGCCGGCCGCCATCCGTCGGACGGGATCATGGAACTCTACGATCGGGATCGCTTCTTCGTCATGAGCGGGAATCCCTGGCCGGGCACCCCCGCCACCATCGCCGCGCGCCAGGACGAGATCACTGAATTATGGTGGGGGTTGGCGCCGCCGGTGAGCGCCGTCCCCTCGCCGCCGGCCCCCGGCGCTCCCCCGACCGCCCGACCGGCCAAGTCGGACGAGCAAATCCTCGCCTTGCTCCGCCGTTCGGCCCTCGGCGCCGCCTTCGCGGCCCTCCATGACCTCGGCGATCTGGGCCGATACGGCGGGAATCGGTCCTCGGCCGATCTGGCTCTGGCCAACATGATCGCCTTTTATAGTCCCGACGCGGCGCAGGTGGAACGGCTGATGCGTGGGAGTTGCCTGGTTCGCTCCAAATGGGACGAGCGGCGGCCGGGCGGTACCTACCTTTCGCTCACTATCGCCCGCGCCGCCAACCGGGCCGCCGTGTATACCGGCAAACCGAACCGCTAGACCGTCCGCCCACGGGGCGGTCGCCGGCCGCGCCATCACCCAAGGAGAACCACCATGCCCAGTCCACTCGACCCCCGCCAAGCACTGGCCGATCTCGGCCTCGACACCAGTGACCTCCGCTCCGCCCCCGAGGTGATCGAGCAGATGCGCCGCGGCATCCTCTGCCAGGTCAGCGTCCACGCCTGGAGCGCCACCGCCCGCCTGGATGAGTCCGACTTGGGGCTCAACCTGGGGCCGGAGACCCCCCATCTCGGGCACGACGATCCGCTCCGCCTGGGGGCCAAACGCCTGCTGCCCCGCAAACTGGACCAGCAACTGGCAACCACCATCCGCAACCTGCGCGACACGGTCTACGATCGGGCTTTCAAGACCGCCTGGGGCTACTTCATCCCGGTCACCGCCTACGCCCGCTGGCGCGAGGTCTTCGAGGAACGCCAGGCCGCCTTTTTCGCCCTGCGCGACCGGCTGGTACGCGACTACGATCTCTGGCGCGCCGAGATCGCGAACGAATACCAGGGGGTGGCCCGCGCCGCCTACTGGCGGGCCAAGCGCCTCTACCCCAGCCTCGCGGTGACCGAAGAGGACTATGTCCGCCGCTACCTGGAGGCCATTCTTGCCCATATCCCCGCCCCCGAGGCCCTGGCGGCCGAGTTCACCTGCACGGCGATCAAGACCTTCATTCCCCTGGAGGACTACCTGAACACGCCGCTCCCCGCCGAGGCGCCGGACGATCCGCAAACCGAGATGGAGCGCGACGTCCTGGGCGAGGCCCAGGCTACCGGTCCCGAGCGCCTGGTCGGCTTCGTCCGCGACGTGACCGTGCCCCTCTGCTCCTTGATCCACGAGGTCGCGATGGCCGCGCTCGCCTCGATCGGCAAGCAAGAACACCTGGGCAGTTCCTCCGCCCGTTCGCTGCGGAACCTGGTCTGCCGCTTCCGCGAACTGAACTTCCTGGAGAACCAGGAACTGGAGGTCGGGATCAATCAACTCGATCTGCTGATGGGGCAAGATCCCAAGGATCGCCCGCTCGCCGAACTCACCGCCGTCTTGCAGGATCTCGCCGCCGTTGCCCTGGCCGGCCTGGTCAAGTTCGGCGAGCAGCCGCGGGTTGGGCGCGATCTGGGGCTGGCCCCCCTGCCCGAGGCGGCCCCGATCACGCGCGTACGTCGCGATCCGGGGCTGTTCAGCCTTAACGAGCAAGCACTGCCCGCCCTCACCGACCCGCTCCCCACGCGCCAGCCCCGCCTGCCTCCCGCCTGTTAGGCAGATCCCGCCCCCCGACCCCGCTTGTTGGCGGGGTCGGTCTCGGCCAAAAGGAGTTCCCCATGCCCTGCAACGCGATCGCCGTCGCCCGCGCCGCGGTCCCCAACGAAGCCCTCTTCCGCCTCCTCGATCCCGCCGCCCTGGCTCAGGTGGTCACCACCTTCCTGGCCGGACGACTACCCGACGCCACCCTCACCCCGTACGCCTTTCCCACCGCGCTCTACCCTGTGGGTACCCTTTCCTGGTTTATCGACGGACCCGACCTGCACCTCGATCTGGCGATCACGCCCGATGGACGGATCACCGTCGGGACGACTCGCGAGGCCAACCGGCCCTTGCTGGACCCGCTCAAAAGCCAGATCCTCACCCTTCTGGCCCGCGCCGGGGCGATCGCCTTGCAACAAAAGGCGGCCGCCGCCTGCCAGGCCGCCTTCGCCGTGACCCGCCAGGTCCAGGCCGAGGACGGCAGTCTCATCCTTGAGTTCGAGATCTAGGAGGACGCAGGTGAAGGTACGAGTGATTATCTCGCCCGAGGGCGAAATCAGCTTCTTTTCGGTCACCGGCTCCTACGAGGAGGGGCGGGTCAAACTCCCCGCCTTGGCCCGGGCCCTCGGGGCCGCCTGTCTGCTCCCCGATCTGCCGCTCGGCGAGGTCGAGCAACATCGGCATGGCCCCGCCGAGTTGGCCCAGTGTACGGAGGAACACACCCATGAATGAGCGCCAGGAAACCGCCTGGATGAGCCGGCTGCTCGCCAAATACAACAACGCCGAGGCCCACGTCTTCATCCTGCACCTGAACGTGCAAGACTACGTGGTGGGCGGGCGGACCCTGCCCGAATACCTGGTCAATCGGTTCGCCCGCCAGGATCTGGTCGTTTTCTACGACATCACCCAGGGGATCACCTTCCCCATGGACCGCATGACCCTCCGTCCCGAGGGGACGATCTCGCAGGAGCAATTGGCCAAGCGCCTCCTGGGCGGCGCGGCCCCGCCGGCGGCGGATCGCGACATGATGGCCGCCCTGGCCGCCCTGGGCGGGACGCCGGGAACCAAGGCCGCTGACCTGCCCCGCGCCCCCGCCGACGCCCTGCCGGTGCTGGAGCGGTTGCTCTCCTTCGCCGGTAACCATCCCTTGCGGGCGGAGGAGCGCCGCAAACGAGGCGAGCCGGCCGGCGAGCCCGATCCGGTCCGGGTCACGGTGGTGGTCGATTACGCCGAGGCGCTGGTCCCCGCCGCCGACTGGGCCGTCATGCGCGACGCCGACCGCGCCGCCGTGGTCACCCTGCAGCGCTGGGCCCTGGACAAACGGATCGGCGACAACAACTCCATGGTGTTGTTGGTCACCCGCAACCTGGCCGATCTGCACCCGGCCATCCGGGCCGCCGCCGCCAAGTGCGAGCCAATCGAGATTCCCCTCCCCACCGCCGAGCAGCGCCTCGCCTATATCTCCCGCCTGGCGCGCGAGTTGGACCAGATGGAGAACGCCCCCGCCTGGCAACTGACCCCTGAGCGGTTGGCCAACGCCACCGCCGGCCTGGGTCTGGTCCATATCGAGGATATCGCCTTCCGGGCCAAGGCCACCGGGGCCTTGACGGACGATCTGGTGCGCGACCGCAAGCGCGACATCATCTCCTCCGAGTTCGGCGAGTTGCTCGAAATCGTCGAGCCCCGCTTCGGCTGGGAGCGGATCGGCGGCCTCGATCATATCAAGACCTACTTTTCCCGCTCGGTGATCACCCCGATCAAGACCGGGAACATCGCCAGATGCCCCATGGGCGTGTTGCTGATCGGACCACCCGGCTGCCTGCGCGGTGATGTGCGCGTGCATCTGGCGGACGGCCGTGCGCCTACCATCGAGAACCTAGCCCGCGAGGTCAGCGATACGCTCGCGCCCGGTATCTACCCCTACAAACGCGAAGTCGTCCTTCAGGACGGAAGCGTCGCCACGGCCGAGGCCCTACATATCTATCCCGCGAGCGCGGTTCGCACCATTACCCTCCAGGACGGCCGTCAGATCACCTGCACGCCGAACCATCCGCTCCTCACCCCCGAGGGCTGGGTCAAGGCCGAGGATCTGCGGATCGACGCCCCACTCCAGATCATGCCCCGCATCCCCGCCTACCAAGAGCAGAATTACCGGTTCCGCTACACCGCCCGCCGGGTCAGCCACGCCAATCGCCATTTGCCGAACCAACGGCACGGCGCTCCCATGTTCCCCGCCTGCTACACCCCGGCCATGGGCACGCTCCTGGGCCTGTTCACCGCCGAGAGGACCAAGGATTCCACGGCCCGCGTCTCGCTTTGCCTCAACCGCGACGAGGAAGAGGTGATCGCCTGGGTCACCGCTTACGCCGCCGAGCTGTGCCTACCCCTGCGCCTGGTGCCACGCTACCGCGCGCACAGCGTGCGCCTTGAATTTGGCACGACCGCCGCGTACGATGCCTTTGCCGACTATCTCCCACTCGGCCGGGAGCGCCACGTTCCCGAGCCCATCTTCCACTGTCCCACAGCGGTCGTGGGTGCGTACCTCCGCGGTCTCTTCGAGGGCGACGGGACCATCTCCAAGCCTCAACATACCCGGAAGGTCTCACTCAAGACCTCCAGTTCCGGGCTGGCTCGCGAGGTACAACTCTTATTGGCGCGCGTCGGCGTCACCAGTCGGATCTATCAACACCGTCACACATCGCCCAGCGATCGCTCTCGTACCTTCACGTCCTGGCAGGTCGTCGCTCTCGGACGCGCCAACCTCCAGCGCTTCGCCGACACCGTCGGTTTTCTGTCCACAGCCAAACGTACCCGCCTGGAGCGTGCCCTGCACGCGGCCAAGGATCCCAATGCTGCTCGTCCAGACCAAGAGTGGATGCGGATTCTCACCATTGAGGACGGCTACGCCGAGCGAGTCTACGATCTGGAGGTGCCCGGTCCTACCCAGTACGTGGCCAACGGGATCACCAGTCATAACACCGGGAAATCCGCGGTAGCCGAAGCCCTGGCCCACGAGGCCGGGATTAACTTCGTCTTTCTCCGCATGGGCAAAATCCTCGGCTCCTATGTCGGAAGTAGCGAACGGAATCTGGAAAAGGCCCTGCGAGCGATCGAGTCATTGGCCCCCTGCGGGGTCTTCGTGGACGAGATCGATCAGGCCATGCCGGGCCGAAGCTCCGGCGGCGACAGCGGCGTGGGGGGGCGGATCTTCGGCCGCCTGCTCGACTTCATGGCCCAGCCCACCCACCGCGGACGCGTCTTCTGGCTGGCCGCCAGCAACCGGGTGGACAAGCTGGACGCCGCCCTCCGCCGGCCCGGACGTTTCGATAAGAAGATTCCCTTCCTGGTCCCCGACGCCGAGGAACGGCGTACCATCCTGGCGGTCATGGCCCGCGCCCACGGC